>URCN01000046.1:0-11573 GCA_900546335.1 uncultured Streptococcus sp. | reverse complement strand
AAGCTTTTTTCTTTTATCTACTTTTTTCTAAATAGTTTTTAATGATTTCCAATTCCTCTGGATTCAAGGGACGGTATTGCCCTTCTGCTAGTTCTGGGTCTAATGTAAAGTCACCGAATTGGACGCGTTTTAGGGCAGTCACCTTGACACCAACTGAGAGGAACATTTTTTTAACTTGATGAAATTTTCCTTCTGAGATGGTAATAGAGGCATGGCTCTCTGTTGGGCTTATGTCTAGAATTTCTAGCTGAGCAGGTTTACAAGTGGTCCCATCTAAAAAGACAATCCCATCTTTGAATTTTTGGATATGGTCTGACGTGAGCAGTCCGTTTACTACCACTTGATAGGATTTATCGACATGGTACTGGGGATGGAGGAGTTGAAAACCAAGAGGTCCATTGTCTGTCAAAAGGAGCAGTCCTGTCGTATCGCGGTCTAACCTGCCGACAGCATAGAGCTGGTAAGACTTGATGTCAGGTGGAAGGAGGTCCATTACGGTTGGCAGTTTCTTATCCTTGCTCGCTGTAACGACTCCGTTTGGCTTATGAAGCATGAGGTAGTTGTGCTCATATCCTTGGATTTGCCTTCCTTGAAAGACTAGTTTTTGCAATCCTGTATCGACATTTTGAGCGAGGGAGCGAGCTGGACTATCGTCGACTAGGATTTCTTTTTTTAATAGAGCCTGTTTCATAGACTTGCGACTGATTTTTTCTTGGGCTAATAATCTATCTAAACGCATACCAGCCTATCTTATCATAAGTCTCTGACTTTGAAAAGAGATGACATGGCGAGAAAAGCAAAGTGAAAACATTTACACTTGCTTGAGTTATGTCATTTGACTGAAAATGTGGTATAATTGCTCAGTTAGAAAATAAATTTTAAATAATATAGAGGAAATCATGACAAAATTAAGAGAAGATATCCGTAACGTAGCCATTATTGCCCACGTTGACCACGGGAAAACAACCCTCGTTGATGAATTGTTGAAACAATCTTCAACATTGGACGCTCGTACAGAGTTGGCAGAGCGCGCTATGGACTCAAACGATATCGAAAAAGAGCGTGGAATTACCATCCTTGCCAAAAATACTGCTGTAGCTTACAATGGCACACGCATCAATATCATGGACACACCAGGACACGCGGACTTTGGTGGAGAAGTGGAACGTATCATGAAAATGGTTGACGGTGTTGTCTTGGTCGTAGACTCATATGAAGGGACTATGCCGCAAACTCGTTTCGTATTGAAAAAAGCTTTGGAACAGGACCTTGTCCCAATCGTTGTTATCAACAAAATCGACAAACCATCAGCTCGTCCAGCAGAAGTTGTAGATGAAGTTTTGGAACTCTTTATCGAGCTTGGTGCAGATGATGACCAGCTTGACTTCCCAGTTGTATATGCTTCAGCTATCAACGGAACATCTTCCTTGTCTGATGATCCTGCTGACCAAGAAGCAACAATGGCACCAATCTTTGATACTATCATCGAACACATCCCAGCTCCAGTAGACAACTCTGATGAGCCACTTCAATTCCAAGTATCACTCTTGGACTACAATGACTTCGTAGGTCGTATCGGTATCGGACGTATCTTCCGTGGTACGGTTAAGGTTGGGGACCAAGTTACCCTTTCTAAACTAGATGGTACAACGAAGAACTTCCGTGTTACAAAACTCTTCGGTTTCTTTGGCTTGGAACGTCGTGAAATTCAAGAAGCCAAAGCGGGTGACTTGATTGCCGTTTCAGGTATGGAAGACATCTTTGTCGGTGAAACCATTACTCCGACAGACGCAGTTGAAGCTCTTCCAATCCTTCATATCGATGAGCCAACGCTTCAAATGACTTTCTTGGTCAACAACTCACCATTTGCTGGTAAAGAAGGTAAATGGGTAACTTCTCGTAAGGTAGAAGAACGCTTGCAGGCAGAATTGCAAACAGACGTTTCCCTTCGTGTTGACCCAACGGATTCACCAGATAAATGGACTGTTTCAGGTCGTGGAGAATTGCACTTGTCAATCCTGATCGAAACTATGCGTCGTGAGGGCTATGAACTTCAAGTATCTCGTCCAGAAGTTATCGTAAAAGAGATTGATGGTGTTAAATGTGAGCCATTTGAACGTGTTCAAATCGATACTCCAGAAGAATACCAAGGATCTGTTATTCAAAGCCTTTCTGAACGTAAAGGTGAAATGTTGGATATGATTTCAACTGGTAATGGTCAAACTCGTTTGGTCTTCCTTGTTCCAGCGCGTGGTTTGATCGGATACTCAACTGAGTTCTTGTCAATGACTCGTGGTTACGGTATCATGAACCATACCTTTGACCAATACTTGCCATTGATTCCAGGAGAAATTGGTGGACGTCACCGTGGTGCTCTTGTTTCCATCGATGCTGGTAAGGCTACAACTTACTCAATCATGTCTATCGAAGAACGTGGTACAATCTTTGTCAACCCAGGTACTGAGGTTTACGAAGGAATGATCATCGGAGAGAACTCTCGTGAAAACGACTTGACAGTTAACATCACTAAGGCCAAACAAATGACCAACGTTCGTTCAGCGACTAAGGACCAAACAGCGGTTATCAAGACGCCTCGTATTTTGACCCTTGAAGAGTCTCTTGAATTCTTGAACGATGATGAGTACATGGAAGTAACGCCTGAGTCTATCCGTTTGCGTAAGCAAATCCTCAATAAGGCAGAGCGCGAGAAAGCCAACAAAAAGAAAAAATCAGCTGAGTAAGAGCTAGAAAGAGATAAAGATGGTCTATTTAATCATAGGGATACTCTTATTACTACTCTATGTATTTGCGACACCCCAAAGTATCAAAGGAACAGTCAACATCGTTATCTTGGTCTTTGTATTTGTTGCACTTTTGATTTTGCTGATGTTGTCCATCTTGCAAATCTTCCAATTACCGACAGAATTCTTTGTCACAATCGCCATGCTTGCCCTAGCCTACTTTAGCTTGAGAGACATTACGCTCATGCCAGTAAAAAAGAGCAAAAAAAGATAAAAAGAAAGAGAGCTATGGCTCTCTTTTTCGATGTCAGAATGAGGACTAGAGCATTTTCGTTTAGTATTATTTCCATAAAAATGGTAAAATAGTAGGAGTAGAAATGGAGTTTGAGACATGAAAGTAATCGATCAATTTAAAAATAAGAAAGTCCTTGTTTTAGGTTTAGCTAAGTCTGGTGAGTCTGCAGCCCGTTTGTTAGACAAGTTGGGTGCCATTGTGACAGTAAATGACGGCAAGCCTTTTGAGGAAAATCCTGCTGCGCAAAGTTTGCTAGAAGAGGGAATCAAGGTTGTCACTGGTGGGCATCCTTTGGAGCTCTTGGATGAAGATTTCGCTTTGATGGTGAAAAATCCAGGTATCCCGTATAGCAATCCCATGATTGAAAAAGCGCTGGCCAAAGGGATTCCAGTCTTGACTGAGGTGGAATTGGCCTACTTGATCTCAGAAGCACCAATTATCGGTATCACTGGTTCAAATGGGAAAACAACCACAACGACGATGATTGGGGAAGTTTTGTCTGCTGCTGGTCAACATGGTCTCTTATCAGGGAACATCGGCTACCCTGCTAGTCAAGTGGCTCAAACTGCGACAGCCAAGGACACGCTCGTCATGGAACTTTCTTCTTTCCAACTGATGGGTGTCCAAGAATTCCATCCTGAGATTGCGGTTATTACCAACCTCATGCCCACTCATATCGACTACCATGGTTCTTTTGAGGAATACGTGGCAGCCAAGTGGAATATCCAAAAAAATATGACAGCAGCTGATTTCCTTATTTTGAACTTTAACCAAGACTTGGCAAAAGAATTGGCTAGCAAAACACAAGCCACTGTTGTTCCATTTTCAACACAGAAAAAGGTTGATGGAGCTTATCTGGAAGATGGTCAACTCTACTTCCGTGGTGAAGAGGTCATGGCAGCTAGTGAAATCGGTGTTCCAGGTAGCCACAATGTGGAAAATGCCCTTGCGACCATTGCGGTAGCCAAACTTCGTGGTGTAGACAACCAAACCATCAAGGAAACTCTTTCAGCCTTTGGTGGTGTCAAACACCGTCTCCAATTTGTGGATGAAATTCAGGGTGTCAAATTCTATAACGATAGTAAGTCAACCAATATCTTGGCTACTCAAAAAGCCTTGTCAGGATTTGACAATAGTAAGGTTATCTTAATCGCAGGTGGTTTGGACCGCGGCAATGAGTTTGACGAATTGGTGCCAGATATTACTGGGCTCAAGAAGATGGTTATCCTCGGTCAATCTGCAGAACGTGTCAAACGGGCAGCGGATAAGGCTGGTGTGGCTTATGTAGATGCGACAGATATTGCTGATGCGACCCGCAAGGCTTATGAGCTCGCGACTCAAGGAGATGTGGTTCTCCTCAGTCCTGCCAATGCTAGCTGGGATATGTATGCTAACTTCGAAGTACGCGGTGACCTATTTATCGACACAGTAGCGGAGTTAAAGGGATAATATGAAAAAAATAGTTTTTACAGGTGGGGGCACAGTCGGACATGTCACCCTTAACCTCTTATTAATGCCTAAGTTTATCGAAGACGGCTGGGAAGTTCACTATATTAGTGACAAGCATGGAATCGAACACCAAGAAATCCTCAAGTCAGGTCTGGATGTGACCTTCCATTCCATAGCGACAGGGAAATTACGTCGTTACTTCTCCTGGCAAAACATGCTGGATGTCTTCAAAGTTGGTTGGGGAATTGTCCAATCCCTCTTTATCATGCTAAGAGTTCGTCCGCAGGCTCTCTTTTCTAAGGGTGGATTTGTCTCTGTACCGCCGGTTATCGCAGCGCGAGTGTCAGGAGTGCCTGTTTTTATCCATGAATCGGACCTGTCTATGGGCTTGGCCAATAAAATTGCCTATAAATTCGCAACCAAGATGTATTCAACATTTGAGCAAGCTGCTGGTCTCGCAAAAGTCGAGCATGTGGGGGCAGTGACCAAGGTTTCAGACCAAAAAACTCCTGAACCAGATGAATTGGTGGATATCCAAACCCACTTTGATGCTAAATTGCCAACGGTATTGTTTGTTGGTGGTTCTGCAGGAGCTCGTGTATTTAACCAATTGGTGACAGATCATAAGCAAGAACTGACCGAACGCTACAATATTATCAATCTCACTGGAGATTCAAGCCTCAATGAGTTGAGTCAAAATCTCTTTCGTGTTGACTATGTGACGGATCTCTATCAACCCTTGATGGAGATGGCAGATGTGGTGGTGACGCGTGGCGGTGCCAATACGATTTTCGAGCTCTTGGCCATGGCGAAACTCCATCTCATCGTACCATTGGGTCGTGAAGCAAGTCGTGGAGATCAGATTGAAAATGCAGCCTACTTTGTTAAGAAAGGCTACGCAGAAGAACTTCAAGAAAGTGACTTGACCTTGGAAAGCTTGGAGGCGAAACTCAGTCACTTGCTTAGTCACAAGGACCAATACCAAGCTAGCATGAAAGCTTCGACTGAATTGAAATCTCTTGCAGATTTTTACGATCTACTAAGAAAAGACCTAGCATAAGGAATATCAATGTCAAAGGATAAGAAAAAAGAATCAAACCAGAAGCAAGAATTGTCTGAATGGCAGAAACGAAACCAGGAATACCTGAAGAAGAAGGCTGAGGAAGAAGCTGCCCTTGCTGAAGAGAAGGAAAAGGAAAAACAAGCTCGTAAGGAAGCCAACTCGAAACTATTGGAGGAATCCAAGAAATCATCGAGTGAGTCAGATGAGGAAGCCTCAAGTCCAAGCAAGGAACTATCCGAAAAAGAAGAAAAATCTCAAAAGGATGACCGGAAAGTCAAAGAGGGAAAAGAGAAGAAGAAAAAAGAAAAACCAGAGAAACCAGCCAAACCTAAAATTGCGCCTGTTCATATTTGGCGAGCTGTGAGTATCTTGGTACCCAGTGTCCTGGTCCTCCTTCTTTCAGTCTATCTATTGACTCCACTTTCGACCATCAAAAATATCGAGGTTAAGGGGAATAGTAACACCCAGGCGGATGACATCAAACAGGCTTCTGGGATTCAAGATAGTGACTATACTTTAGCTCTATTGTTGGATAAGGAAACATACGCTGAGCGAATCAAGTCCAATCATTGGATAGAATCAGCGAAGATTAACTATCAATTTCCGACTAACTTTACGATTGAGGTTAAGGAATTTGATATTGTTGGTTATTATGTGTCTGGTGAAGAGTATTATCCAATTCTTTCTAGTGGTACAGTAGAGTCAACTCCTGTTGATCGCTTAAACTTGCCTGAGACTTATCTGACAGTTACCTTTAACGATGAGCAGCAGGTGAAAAAGCTGATAACAGGATTGTCTACCATCAGTGAGGATATCAAGAGTCAAATCCAGAAAATCGAATTAGCGCCGAGCAAGGCAACAGCAGATCTTTTAAAAATTACCATGCTGGATACAGATGAGATTTTGGTTCCCCTATCAGAATTGAGCAAGAAATTGCCTTATTACAGCAAAATCAAGCCACAATTGTCTGAACCGAGTGTAGTCGATATGGAAGCTGGAGTATACAGCTATACTATAGCAGATAAACTGATAGAAGAAGCTGAGGAAAAAGCCAAGCAAGAGGCCAAGGAAGCTGAGAAGAAAAAACAGGAAGAAGAAAAGAAAAAACAAGAAGAACAGGGAAATCAAAGCCAAACGAGCCAGCAATCACAGAGTCGTTAGACTAACTTTTCCTCTTGATTTTGAATGGTATAGAAGTCCAGTTTCGAGTTTTTGCTTGACAAGTCCTACTATAAATAATAGAATAGAAAAAAACCTTTAAAGCAGTCCAGAGAGGCAGCTAAGGTTAGACGGTGAAAGGGTGGAGACTACCCATTTTTCGTGGAACCTTGCTGTTGGCAGGTTCCTTTTTTTGTGGTTTATTTTTGACCATACTCTCTTGTTCGTAAAGGTAAAAGGAGAAAAGTATGCGTGAACATCGTCCAGTTATTGCTCTTGATTTTCCTAGTTTTGAGGCAGTCAAGGAATTTTTATCTCTTTTCCCAGCAGAAGAAAGTCTTTATCTAAAAGTAGGGATGGAGCTTTATTATGCGGAAGGTCCAGAAGTTGTCCGTTATTTGAAGTCACTGGGGCATAGTGTCTTTTTGGATCTCAAGCTACATGACATTCCAAATACAGTAAAATCTGCCATGAAGGTCTTATCTCAGCTTGGTGTAGACATGACCAACGTTCATGCTGCAGGTGGTGTGGAGATGATGAAGGCTGCGCGTGAAGGTCTTGGAAAAGAAGCAAAATTGATTGCTGTGACCCAGCTTACATCAACGTCGGAAAGCCAGATGCAGGATTTTCAAAATATCCAAACCAGCCTGCAAGAGTCTGTGATTCACTATGCCAAGAAGACAGCTGAAGCGGGCTTGGATGGTGTCGTTTGCTCGGCTCAGGAAGTGCAACTCATCAAGCAGGCCACCAATTCAGATTTTATCTGTTTGACACCGGGAATCCGTCCAGCGGGAGCTGTGGTTGGGGACCAAAAACGCGTCATGACGCCAGCGGATGCTTATCAAATCGGTAGTGACTATATCGTAGTAGGACGTCCCATTACCCAAGCTGAGGATCCTGTTGCAGCTTATCATGCTATCAAGGATGAATGGAACCAAGACAGAAATTAAAAAAATAGATTGTAAAAACAAAAGGAGAATACTATGACACTTGCTAAAGATATCGCTAGCCACCTCTTGAAAATCCAAGCCGTTTACCTCAAACCAGAGGAGCCTTTCACTTGGGCATCTGGTATCAAATCGCCGATTTATACTGACAACCGTGTGACGCTTGCCTATCCAGAAACTCGTACCTTGATTGAAAATGGTTTTGTGGAAGCTATTAAAGCAGAATTTCCAGAAGTAGAAGTGGTTGCAGGAACTGCGACAGCAGGAATTCCTCACGGAGCTATCATCGCTGACAAGATGAACTTGCCTTTTGCCTACATTCGCAGCAAACCAAAAGACCACGGAGCTGGTAATCAAATCGAAGGTCGTGTAGCTCAGGGGCAAAAGATGGTTGTTGTTGAAGACCTCATTTCAACTGGCGGTTCTGTTCTTGAAGCTGTTGCAGCTGCAAAACGCGAAGGAGCCGATGTTCTTGGTGTCGTAGCGATTTTCAGCTACCAATTGCCGAAAGCCGATAAGAATTTCTCAGACGCAGGTGTTAAACTTGTGACACTATCTAACTATAGCGAGCTCATCCACTTAGCCCAAGAAGAAGGTTACATCACACCAGAAGGGCTCGACCTCCTAAAACGCTTTAAAGAAGACCAAGAAAATTGGCAAAATGCCTAAAACATAGAAAATCAGGTAGTCACTAGGATTACCTGATTTCTTTTTGTTATATGTTTATTAGATGTTAGTCGACTTTTCCACCTTCAACAACTAGATCATCTGCTTTAGCAGCGTCACCGTAGGTTGGGTGAAGTGTCTTTTCATAAGCCTTGTGGAAGAAGTTTTCTTTACCAAGTTTTTCGATTTCTTGGTTGATGTAGTCAAGAAGTTCTTGATTACCCTTTTGAACTGCTGGTGCGATGGTATCTGGGTCACCGAGGGAAGAAATTCCTACTTCAAATCCTTTATTTTCGAGTGCCCAAGCTAGGACTTCCGTATTGTCAGTAGAGAAGGCATCTCCACGTCCGTCAAGAAGGGCTTGATAGGCATCGCTATATTGGTCGTATTTTTGGAGTTTTACTTCTGGGTGATTTTTTTCAAAGTAAGTTTCAGCAGTCGTTCCCTTTGTAACAATCAAAGTTTTGCCTTCTAATTCTTTAACGTCTTTGATGACTTTATCTTTTGGTGACACAACACCGAGTGATACTTTCATGTAAGGAAGGGCAAAGTCAACTTGTTTCTTACGTTCGTCAGTAACTGTGAAGTTGGCAAGGGTGATATCCACCTTGTTTGAAATCAAGTATTCAGCACGGTTGGCAGCATCAACAGAGATGTATTTAACCTTTACACCAAGGTCTTGTGCCAGTTGGTTCCCGAGTTCAATATCGTATCCTTGGTAAGAACCGTCGTTGTCAACATAACCAAACGGTTTTTTGTCTCCAAATACGGCGATTCGTAACTCACCGCTTTTTTTGATTTCGTCGATAGTGCGGGCCTTGGCGGTTGTTTTTCCTGATGAAGCATCAGAGCTTCCACCTGAGCTACAAGCTGTGACAAATATAAGAGCAAATGCTAGAGCAAAAACAGTTAGAATTGGTTTGAGTAGTTTCATAAAAATCTCCTTTATAGATATGAGCCAAACTGGCTAAAGTCAAATACGTTTAAAAATTCCTGTGCTCGTTTGGTTTGTGGATTGGTGAAGAATTCCTGAGCCGTTCCTTCTTCAGCAATTTTCCCTTGGTCGAGGAAGATAATGCGATCTGCAATAGCTTGGGCAAACTGCATTTCGTGGGTTACCAGAATCATGGTGCGCCCTTCTTGAGCCAAGTCATTTATGAGTTCCAGAACTTCACGCACCATTTCTGGATCCAGTGAAGCCGTCACTTCGTCAAAGAGGATAATTTCTGGATGCATGAGAAGGGCACGGATAATCGCCACTCGTTGTTTCTGTCCCCCAGATAATTGGCGAGCAAAACTGTCTTTTTTATCGAGCAATCCGACACGTTCCAGTAGTTGCAAAGCTTCCTCCGTTACTTCTTTCTTGTCTCGTCCCTGAGCTTTGATAGGGCCTAGGATGAGGTTTTGAAGGACATCTAGGTGAGGAAAGAGTTCATAACTTTGAAAGACCATGCCAATCTTTTGGCGAACCAGGTGAAAGTTTTTCTGATTGCCAATAATGGACTGGCCATCCAGAAGAATATCTCCACCTTGAATGGTTTCTAGACCATTGAGACAACGAAGGAGAGTGCTTTTTCCGCAACCAGATGGCCCAAGAATAACCACAACCTCCCCTTTTTTGATTTGCAAGGATAGACCTTGGAGGATAGGATTGTCTCCGAAGGATTTTTTTAGGTCCTTGATTTCTAAAATAGTTTCAGACATTTAGTTCCTCCAATGTTTTTCTAAGTGAGTGGATAGTTTGGAAATAGGAAAACAGACTGCGAAATACAGGAACAGAATGGTTCCATAAATCCAAAAGGAAGCGGTTGGGATTGTCAAGCGATTGCTGTCAATGATTTGTTGTCCAACCTTGGTAACTTCCACAACCCCAATCAAGACAACTAAGGAAGTCGTTTTGATCATACGAGTGACAAGATTGATGGCTTGTGGTAGTAGTCTTCTCAAGACCTGTGGAATGATAATGTGATAGTAAAGTTGCAAGTTGGTCAAGCCCAGAGCCTGTCCGCTTTCAAACTGATGTTTAGGGAGGGAAGTAATGGCCCCACGAACCAAGTCCCCCATTTCAGCTGTTCCCCAGAGGGTAAAAACAATAATAGCCGAAGTCTCGCCTGAGATATTGATATTAAAGTTTCGAGCTAAGCCGAAATAAACGATGAAAAGTAGTACTAGCTGGGGCATGATACGGATAAATTCCAGATAAAAGCGTGTTAAAAAACGAATAACTCTAGAATGGGAGGTCATGATGATTCCCATGACTGTTCCGAAAATCATTGATAGAAGGACGGAGAGAATGGAAATTCCAATCGTGACACCCAATCCCTGTAAGATTCGCAGGAGATTATTTCCCTGAAAGAGTACTTGCATTCCCGAATCCTGCATGGCGGAGCCTCCTTTCTATCCAGTCAAAAACTAGAGAGATGGGTAACAGCATGATCAGGTAAGCAACTACCAACATGGCTAGTGCAATGTCTGTCTCATAATAGAGTCCAATCAAGTCCTTGGCGACATACATGAGATCGGCTAAGGCTACCGCAGAGAAGACAGAGGTTTCTTTGATGAGGAAAATGACATTGGCACTAAAGGACGGTAGGGCTACCGCAGTCGCTTGCGGAAGAACCACATAGCGAAAGACCTGTACAGACGTTAGACCAATGGCTAGACCAATCTCGTGCTGGGTTTGACTGACTGCTTCCAGTCCGCTTCTGAAAGATTCAGCCATGTAGGAGCCACCTAAAAAGATGAGTCCGACTGTTGCACAGACTTCTGAAGAAAGAACAATCCCTATTCTGGGAAGCCCGAAGTAGAGGAAGAAGAGCTGAATCAAAAGGGGCGTGTTTCGTGACAATTCGATGTAGGCTGTTGCTAGCTGTGAAAAGATAGGAACGCGATAATGCCGAATGACACTAACGATTAGACCAACAAGAAAAGAACCCAGAATTCCCCAAACTGCGATATGTAGGGTCAGAAAAAAAGCCTTTTGATAGAGTGGTAAATATTGTTCAACAATGGACCAATCCAAAATAGTACCTCCCATCTAGGAATAATATAGCTATTGTAGCACTAAAGGGCATGTTTGGATAATATGAATTTTTTATCACAATGATAGAAAATATTTATCATGTCTGTGCTTTGAAATCTCCAGACAAAATTTTTGAAAGGATTCTGAAAAAGAGGTAAGATAGTTTATGTAAGAAAAAGTAAACGCTTACTAAATAAGGAGGACACTTTATGTCATATAAAACAAGCAATGC
>URCN01000045.1:0-11758 GCA_900546335.1 uncultured Streptococcus sp. | reverse complement strand
ACGATCTCTCAAAAAGTTGTTGAAAAATTACAAGATGAGGAGAATATTAATCTATTTACTAATTTTTCATTTATATCTGTTGCGACAGATGATAAGTATACGATTGAACATGTTAAGCAGAAATTTAAAGATTCTATAGATATTGGATTAGCTAGATGGGACGAATTAAACGCTATTCGAGGAATGTATATGTGTGAACATGCTGAGATCGAATATCATTTAAGAGAAAAAGGGATAGCTGGCAAGTATGATGAACAGATAGGTTATTTTTGTACAAAAGAGAATATTCCTCAAGATATTCATACATTGTGGAATGAACAAAGAAAGATTCGAAACGCTTTAGCACATGTTAGGGAAGCATTTGATCATAGAAAAAAATGCTTCTATATTGTATCTAATGAAGATCCCAGGATAAAAATATTTGAAAATGATTTAGATACACACAGAAGTAAGTTAAGAGATTTGAGAGAGAAACTAGATTTATAGAAGTAGGAAGCTGTATAACAAATTTAGTCAATTTGCTTCTATATCTCCACCTCACGATGCCATCGGCTGGGTAGCAAAGAAATAAAAAGTCCTGCCACTTTCTCCCATTTAACCTTTGACTATTCCGTAAAATTATCGTACAATAAAGAGTACATGATAAAATGAGGTCAGAGTCTGTTCGCTCTGGCGATAGTAGTAAAAATGAGGAGAAACGCTTTGGAATTAGAAGTATTTGCTGGGCAAGAAAAAAGTGAACTATCTATGATTGAGGTAGCGCGTGCTATCTTAGAACTTCGTGGTCGCGATCATGAGATGCATTTTAGCGATCTTGTAAACGAAATTCAAAACTACCTTGGAACATCAAACAGCGATATCCGCGAAGCTTTGCCTTTGTTCTACACAGAGTTGAACTTTGACGGTAGCTTCATCTCATTGGGAGACAACAAATGGGGGCTTCGTTCATGGTATGGTGTGGACGAGATTGACGAAGAAATCATCGCTCTTGAAGAAAGTGACGATGATGAAGTGGCACCAAAAGCTAAGAAAAAACGTGTCAATGCCTTTATGGATGGTGATTCAGATGCCATTGACTACAATGCAGATGATCCAGAGGACGAAGATGCATACGAAGCAGATCCAGCTCTTTCATACGATGATGAAAATTCAGATGATGAGAAAAATGAGGTGGAAGCTTACGATGCAGAAATCAACGAAATAGCTCCAGATGACTTGGGTGAAGATGTGGATCTTAACGAAGAAGACGATGAGTTTTCTGACGATGATACTGAAACGAGTGAAGAAGAGTAAAAGACTTCACAGAGGAGATCGCCTGATCTCCTTTTTTTGTTGCTAGAGCGTGTTGTCCGTTTGGATGCGGATTTTTAGTTTGTTTTCTGAAAACAATCTTCTTTTTTTCATCTTTTACCGATTCGGGTTGACAAATGTTCTGCTTTGAGGTATCATATTGTTCGGGCACCTCTTTTAGAGGTCGGGGCTCCCTAGTTACTAGGGAGCTATTTTTGTTTTTTCAGGAAGTTTTCTTGAAAAGTCGTTATTCATAAGGGTCTTGTTTTCGATCTCCCCTCGTAGTTAACAAGGCCTTGAGCATTTTAGAAAGAGGAATCTATGTCTACGAAATATATTTTTGTAACTGGTGGTGTGGTGTCGTCTATTGGGAAAGGGATTGTTGCAGCAAGTCTGGGCCGTCTCTTGAAAAATCGTGGTCTCAAAGTAACCATTCAAAAATTTGACCCTTATATCAATATCGACCCGGGAACCATGAGCCCTTACCAGCATGGGGAAGTCTTTGTAACGGATGATGGGGCTGAGACCGACTTGGACTTAGGTCACTATGAACGTTTCATCGATATCAACCTCAACAAATATTCCAACGTGACAACTGGGAAAATTTACAGTGAAGTTCTTCGTAAGGAGCGCCGTGGCGAGTACCTTGGGGCAACTGTTCAGGTTATTCCTCATATCACAGATGCTTTGAAAGAAAAAATCAAGCGAGCTGCTGTAACGACTGACTCGGATGTCATTATCACAGAGGTTGGTGGAACCGTTGGGGATATCGAATCCTTGCCATTCCTAGAGGCCCTTCGTCAGATGAAGGCAGATGTGGGTGCAGATAATGTCATGTACATCCATACAACCTTACTTCCTTATCTAAAGGCTGCTGGTGAAATGAAGACCAAACCAACCCAGCACTCTGTAAAAGAATTGCGTGGATTGGGAATCCAGCCAAATATGTTGGTTATTCGTACGGAGAAACCAGCTGGTCAGGGAATTAAAAATAAACTAGCTCAGTTTTGTGACGTGGCTCCAGAAGCTGTTATCGAGTCTTTGGATGTCGAACACCTTTACCAAATTCCATTAAACTTGCAGGCGCAAGGCATGGACCAAATTGTTTGTGACCATTTGAAATTAGACGCACCAGTAGCGGATATGACAGAATGGTCAGCCATGGTGGACAAGGTCATGAACCTGAAAAAACAAGTCAAGATTTCCCTTGTTGGTAAGTATGTGGAGTTGCAAGATGCCTACATCTCAGTGGTTGAAGCCTTGAAACACTCTGGGTATGCCAACGACGCAGAAGTTAAAATTAATTGGGTCAACGCCAATGATGTGACAGCAGAGAATGTGGCAGAACTCTTGTCTGATGCGGACGGAATCATCGTTCCAGGTGGTTTTGGTCAACGTGGTACTGAAGGGAAAATCCAAGCCATCCGTTATGCGCGTGAAAATGATGTTCCAATGTTGGGTGTCTGCTTGGGAATGCAGTTGACTTGTATCGAGTTTGCTCGTCACGTTTTAGGGCTTGAAGGTGCCAATTCTGCAGAACTTGCACCAGATACAAAATACCCTATCATTGATATTATGCGTGACCAGGTTGATGTTGAAGATATGGGTGGAACCCTTCGTTTGGGACTTTATCCATCTAAGTTGAAACGTGGTTCTAAGGCAGCAGCTGCTTATCATAATCAAGAAGTGGTGCAACGCCGTCACCGTCACCGTTATGAGTTTAACAACGCCTTTCGTGAACAGTTTGAGGCAGCAGGCTTTGTCTTCTCAGGAGTTTCTCCAGACAATCGATTGGTAGAAATTGTGGAAATTCCTGAAAATAAATTCTTTGTAGTTTGTCAGTATCACCCTGAACTGTCAAGCCGTCCAAACCGTCCAGAAGAACTCTACACTGCCTTTGTCACTGCAGCAGTTGAAAACAGTAATTAGCATAATCAGAACCTTTGAGAAGAATCTCAGAGGTTTTTTAATTGCCTTGCTCCTATATGGCTTCCCTATTTGTCCTAGAGCCCTTTTTGTGTTACAATGAATGGTATGAAAGCTAAGAAATTATGGATGACTGGCTTGACTGTGGCTGGTCTAAGTGCCCTTGCTTTAGGGGCTAAAAAAGCAGCAGATAACCACAAATTCATGAAGTCTCAAGAAGAGTTGACTGCTATCGTGCGCGAATTTTTCTCAGATATGGGTGAGATTGCGACTCTCTATGTTCAAGTCTACGAAAGTAGCCTAGAGCGACTCGTTGGAGGAGTCATTTTCGAGGATGGTCGTCACTATACCTTTGTCTATGAAAATGAAAATCTGGTCTATGAGGAGGAAGTCTTATGATTATTCCCAATAGTATAGAAGAACTAGCAAGTTTTGTCGAACAAGATGGCAAGAAGGTCTTCCTTTTTGTGGCAGACTGGTGTGGCGATTGTCGTTATATCTATCCATCCTTGCCAGAGATTGAGGAGACCAATCCAGAGTTCACATTTATTCGAGTGGACCGAGACCAGTATCTGGATCTGGCCAAACTCTGGGATGTGTACGGTATTCCTAGTCTTGTTGTGCTAGAAAAGGACAAGGAAATCGGTCGTTTTGTTAATCGTGACTGTAAAAGCAAGCAACAAATTAACGACTTTTTAGCAGGACTGAAATAGGAGAAAAAGGAAACAATGATTTTTACATATAATAAAGAGCATGTTGGCGATGTCCTTATGATCATCGTGAAAAATAGTGGCGATGCCAAGTTGGACGTGGAGCGCAAAGGTAAAGTAGCCCGTGTTTTCCTCAAAGAAAATGGAGAAACAGTAGCTTGGAATATTTTCGAAGTTTCAAGTTTGTTTGAAATTGCAGAGCGTGGTCAAGTCTTTTTGACAGATGAGCAAGTAGAATGTTTGAACCAAGAATTGCGAGCGGAAGGCTTTACAGAAGAGATTGTCAATGACAAAGAACCTAAGTTTGTTGTTGGTGAGATTGTCGAGATGGTAGCTCATCCTGATAGTGATCACCTCAACATCTGCCAAGTTGAAGTCGCAAGTGACAAGACAGTGCAAATCGTTGCAGGGGCTCCCAATGCGCGTGTTGGGTTGAAAACCATTGTAGCTCTTCCTGGAGCGATGATGCCAAAAGGCAATCTCATTTTCCCAGGCGAACTTCGCGGTGAAAAGAGTTTTGGGATGATGTGCAGTCCTCGTGAATTGCATCTACCAAATGCTCCGCAAAAACGTGGGGTTATTGAATTATCAGAAGACCAAGTTGTCGGAACTCCATTTGACCCAGCCAAACACTGGACTGCCTAGGAAATTGTCGGCATTTGATAGACCAGATAGAGGGGGATAAGATGGCGAAAAATGTAGTGATTACAGGAGCGACTTCAGGAATCGGTGAAGCGATTGCGCGTGCTTATCTGGAGCAGGGGGCGAATGTCGTTCTAACAGGGCGACGGACAGACAGACTAGAGACCCTCAAGTCAGAGTTTGCAGAAACTTTTCCAAATCAAACAGTTTGGACCTTTGCACTGGATGTCACGGATATGGCTATGGTAAAGACTGTCTGCTCCGATATTTTGGAAACGATAGGTCAGATTGATATCTTGGTCAATAACGCTGGACTAGCTCTTGGCTTGACTCCCTATCAAGACTACGAAGAATTGGATATGCTGACCATGTTGGATACCAATGTCAAGGGTTTGATGGCAGTTACTCGCTGTTTCTTGCCAGAAATGGTAAAAGCGAATCAGGGTCATATTATCAACATGGGATCGACCGCAGGAATCTATGCCTATGCTGGGGCAGCTGTTTACTCAGCCACCAAGGCAGCAGTTAAGACTTTTTCAGATGGTCTGCGAATTGATACCATTGCAACGGATATCAAGGTGACCACCATTCAACCAGGGATTGTCGAAACAGATTTCTCTACAGTTCGTTTTCATGGTGACAAAGAGCGTGCTGCCACCGTCTATCAGGGAATTGAGGCCTTGCAAGCTCAGGATATTGCAGATACAGTGGTCTATGTGACCAGTCAGCCTCGTCGTATGCAGATTACAGATATGACTATTATGGCCAATCAACAGGCGACAGGTTTCATGGTGCATAAAAAATAAAAAATTTTCTCGAAAAGTTACAAATTTTTGTAACTTTTTTTGATTCCTTGCGAATAGATAAGTAGGAGGAAGAAAATATGTATAATAAAGTTATCATGATCGGGCGCTTGACGTCTACACCAGAATTGCACAAAACAAACAACGACAAGTCAGTAGCGCGTGCAACGATTGCTGTGAATCGTCGTTACAAAGACCAAAATGGAGAACGCGAAGCCGACTTTGTCAATCTTGTTCTTTGGGGGAAATTGGCTGAAACTTTGGCAAGCTACGCAACCAAAGGCAGTCTCATTTCCGTTGATGGGGAGTTGCGTACCCGTCGCTTTGAGAAAAATGGTCACACCAACTATGTGACTGAAGTTCTTGCCACAGGATTCCAACTTTTGGAAAGCCGCGCCCAACGTGCTATGCGTGAAAATAACGCTGGACAGGATTTGGCGGATTTGGTCTTGGAAGAGGAAGAATTGCCATTTTAAGCATAGAAAAGCCTGAGTCAATCTCAGGCTTTTTATCTTGAGAAAGTCAGACTTTTTTCTTGACTATTTCTGACCAAGTGATACAATAGAACTATGATTTAGCACTCAGATATAAAGAGTGCTAATAATATGTATGTCATCATGGAGGAAAGCAAATGTTGAAACCATTAGGAGACCGTGTGGTCTTGAAAATCGAAGAAAAAGAACAAACTGTTGGAGGCTTTGTCCTTGCGGGCTCGGCCCAAGAAAAAACCAAAACTGCCCAAGTTATCGCTACAGGACAAGGTGTTCGCACCTTGAATGGTGACTTGGTCACTCCAAGCGTTAAGGCTGGAGACCGTGTCTTAGTTGAAGCGCACGCTGGTATTGATGTCAAAGATGGAGATGAAAAGTACATCATCGTAGGCGAAGCCAACATCTTGGCGATCATTGAAGAATAGAAGGAGAAAGTAAGTATGTCAAAAGAAATTAAATTTTCATCTGATGCTCGTTCAGCTATGGTCCGCGGTGTCGATATCCTTGCAGACACTGTTAAAGTAACCTTGGGACCAAAAGGACGTAACGTAGTTCTTGAAAAATCATTTGGTTCACCACTCATCACCAATGACGGTGTTACTATTGCCAAAGAAATTGAACTAGAAGACCATTTTGAAAATATGGGTGCCAAATTGGTATCAGAAGTAGCTTCTAAAACTAATGATATTGCTGGTGACGGAACAACTACTGCAACTGTCTTGACCCAAGCTATCGTCCGTGAAGGGATCAAGAACGTCACAGCAGGTGCCAACCCAATCGGTATCCGTCGGGGGATTGAAGCAGCAGTTGCTGCTGCAGTAGAAGC
The DNA here is from genome assembly GCA_900546335.1 of uncultured Streptococcus sp. Taxonomy (GTDB): domain Bacteria; phylum Bacillota; class Bacilli; order Lactobacillales; family Streptococcaceae; genus Streptococcus. The sequence continues at coordinate 5,070 of URCN01000045.1, read as the reverse complement.
TTTGAAAAACAATGCCATCCCTGTTGCCAATAAAGAAGCCATCGCTCAGGTTGCCGCTGTATCTTCTCGTTCTGAGAAAGTCGGCGAATACATCTCTGAAGCAATGGAAAAAGTTGGTAAAGACGGTGTTATCACCATTGAAGAGTCACGTGGTATGGAAACAGAACTTGAAGTCGTAGAAGGAATGCAGTTTGACCGCGGTTACCTTTCACAGTACATGGTAACAGATAGCGAAAAGATGGTGGCGGACCTTGAAAATCCATACATCTTGATTACCGACAAGAAGATTTCCAATATCCAAGAAATCTTGCCATTGTTAGAAAGCATTCTCCAAAGCAATCGTCCACTCTTGATTATTGCGGATGATGTGGATGGCGAAGCTCTGCCAACTCTTGTTTTGAATAAGATTCGTGGAACCTTTAATGTAGTAGCTGTAAAAGCTCCTGGCTTTGGTGACCGTCGTAAGGCTATGCTCGAAGATATCGCTATTTTGACAGGTGGAACTGTCATCACAGAAGATCTTGGTCTTGAGTTGAAAGACGCGACGATTGAAGCGCTTGGTCAAGCCGCTAGAGTGACTGTGGACAAAGACAGTACGGTTATCGTAGAAGGTGCTGGCAATCCTGAAGCCATTTCCCACCGTGTTGCGGTTATCAAGTCTCAAATCGAAACCACAACTTCTGAATTCGACCGTGAAAAACTCCAAGAACGCTTGGCAAAATTGTCAGGTGGTGTCGCAGTGATCAAGGTCGGAGCTGCAACTGAAACTGAGTTGAAAGAAATGAAACTTCGCATCGAAGATGCTCTCAACGCTACTCGTGCAGCAGTTGAAGAAGGAATCGTTGCTGGTGGTGGAACTGCTCTTGCCAATGTCATTCCAGCCGTAGCTGCCTTGGAATTGACAGGAGATGAAGCGACAGGACGTAGCATTGTTCTCCGTGCCTTGGAAGAACCTGTTCGTCAAATCGCCCACAATGCAGGATTCGAAGGGTCTATCGTTATCGATCGCTTGAAGAATGCTGAGCTTGGTACAGGTTTCAACGCAGCAACAGGCGAGTGGGTCAACATGATTGAAGAAGGAATCATCGACCCAGTTAAAGTGAGTCGTTCTGCCCTTCAAAATGCAGCATCTGTAGCCAGCTTGATCTTGACCACAGAAGCAGTTGTAGCCAACAAACCAGAACCAGTCGCCCCAGCTCCAGCCATGGATCCAAGCATGATGGGCGGAATGATGTAAGGTTTCAGATCAAGCCATTCAATAAAAATACAAAAGGAGGGGATAGTTATCCCTCCTTTTTTAGTTTCCGTTTCAAAAATAGATTTGAGCTGGTTGGTGATATATGGTAAAATAACTAATAGTTAAAGGAGAAGAACATGATTGATGTAGAAGAAATTCTGAGCAAGATGAATCCCAATCAGAAGATTAATTATGACCGTGTCATGCAGAAAATGGTTCAGGTTTGGGAAAATAATGAGGAACGACCAACTATTCTCATGCATGTTTGCTGTGCTCCTTGTAGTACCTACACCCTAGAGTACCTGACCAAGTATGCGGATGTGACCATCTATTTTGCCAACTCTAACATCCATCCCAAGGCAGAATACCACAAGCGAGCTTACGTCACCAAGAAATTTATCAGTGATTTCAATGAGCGAACAGGCAATACGGTTCAGTACCTAGAAGCTCCTTATGAACCAAATGAATACCGGAAGTTAGTCAGAGGACTGGAAGAAGAACCAGAAGGTGGCGATCGTTGCAAGGTTTGTTTTGACTACCGTTTGGATAAAACAGCTCAGGTAGCTATGGACTTGGGCTTTGACTACTTTGGTTCAGCCTTGACCATCAGTCCCCATAAGAATTCTCAAACCATCAACAGCATCGGAATTGATGTGCAAAAGATTTATACCACCCACTATCTTCCAAGTGATTTCAAGAAAAATCAAGGCTACAAGCGTTCGGTGGAGATGTGCGAGGAGTATGATATTTATCGTCAATGTTATTGTGGATGCGTCTATGCAGCTCAAGCCCAGAATATTGATCTTGTTCAGGTTAAGAAGGATGCCACGGCTTTCTTGTTGGATAAGGATGTTGAAAAAGACTATTCCCATATCAAGTTTACCGTCACTAAATTAGATATATAGAAATCAACCCAGCTGTAAAGCTGGGTTTTTCAAATAAAAAAACCAGGGTTTTCACCCCAGCTTGACAACTTTACCGATTCTTTAGTTCTATGTAGCGTTTGTACCAAATGTTGACATAGGCCTCTGAGAAAGGACCGCGTCCATTGTTAATCCAATCAACAAGGATTTTAACATGCTCTTTCAAAATATAGTCTAAATCATCAGAATACTTCATTTTGCGTTTATGACGCTCATACTCTTCAACGTCCAAGAGACGCTTTTCACCATCAGTGAAGACCTTGACATCCAAATCATAATCAATGTATTTCAGGGCTTCCTCATCTAGATAGTAGGGGCTAGCCATATTGCAATAGTAGGAAATCCCATTATCGCGAATCATAGCAATGATATTAAACCAATATTTTTTGTGAAAGTAAACAATAGCCGGTTCTCGAGTCACCCAACGACGACCGTCACTTTCGGTAACAAGTGTGTGGTCGTTGACGCCGATAATGGCGTTCTCTGTTGTTTTTAGTACCATGGTGTCCCGCCAAGTACGGTGAAGACTCCCATCATGCTTATAACTTTGAATTGTAATAAAGTCGCCTTCTTTTGGAAGTTTCATAACTAACCAACTTTCTACAATTTATAAGTTTATCGTTTACTATTATATCATAAATTGGTCTAATTTTTTTGAATTTTACACGAAAATATTAAAGATATTCTCTGAGAGCGCTGGCTATATCCGAAAAATCATAGCCTTTTCGAGCTAAAACTTGGATTAAACGCTGTTTAAGTTCGTATCCTTCATACTTTCGAGCATATTTAGCATATTGTTTGTCTAGTTCTTTAAAAATGAGTTCTTGAGTCGTTTCTTGGTCGACTTGACTGTCCAAGTCATAAAAGGCACTTTTAGCATCAGCATATGAGAAGCCCTTGTTAGTCAAGCTTTGAATGATCTTATCCTGCAAAGCACGAGCAGGGAGTTTTCCGGTGTATTTTTTAAGCAGTTTCTCCGCTACACGTTGAGCAACTTCTGCATAGTCAAAATCCTTTAGAACATCTTTAATAGTTGATTTAGCAATCCCCTTTTGAGCTAATTTCTGAGTCAGTACATAAGGCCCCTTGTCTCCAGAAAGTTGATTGGCATTGATGATGGAATAAGCATAGTGATGGTCATTAATCCAGTTATCCTCTTTAAGTTTAGCGATAACTTGACTAGCGATTGTATCTTCAATATCATACTTTTTCAGATACTCTCGCACTTCTTTTTCAGAACGGGCCTTGAAGGATAAATGGTAGAGAGCAAGATTTTTACCATAAGAAAACTGAGCAAAGCCCTGTATCTCGGTCAGTTCCTCTTTGCTAATGACCTTATCTCGAGACAGCATAAAACGGACAATGATATAAGAGGTTTGCTGATCATCAAGTTCCATCAGGTAGAGGCGTTTTTTCTTTTCAAGTTTTGTTATTTTCATAGTTCTATTATACCTTAAAATGTGATAAGATAGGGGTATGAATCTGAAAGTCAAACAAAAAATACCTTTAAAAATCAAGCGGATGGGCATCAATGGTGAGGGAATTGGTTTCTACCAGAAAACCCTCGTTTTTGTACCAGGTGCCCTCAAAGGAGAAGATATCTATTGTCAGATTACTTCTATTAAACGTAACTTTGTTGAAGCCAAATTGCTAAAGGTTAATAAGAAGTCTAAATTTCGGGTCGTGCCAGCTTGCACGATTTATAATGAATGTGGTGGTTGCCAAATCATGCACCTCCACTATGATAAACAGTTAGAGTTCAAAACGGATCTGCTCCACCAAGCCCTGAAAAAATTTGCTCCTGCGGGATATGAAAACTATGAAATTCGTCCAACTATCGGAATGCAGGAACCAAAGTACTACCGTGCTAAGCTTCAATTCCAGACTCGAAAATTTAAAAATCAGGTCAAGGCAGGTTTGTATGCGCAAAACTCTCATTACCTCGTAGAGTTGAAAGACTGTTTGGTGCAAGATAAGGAAACCCAAGTAATAGCGAATCGCCTAGCTGAACTTCTTACTTACCACCAAATTCCAATTACAGATGAGAGAAAAATACTAGGCGTTCGCACCATCATGGTACGCAGAGCAAGAAAAACGGGGCAAGTTCAGATTATTGTTGTCACGAATCGCCAGCTAAATTTGAATCAACTAGTCAAAGACCTAGTTAATGATTTTCCAGAAGTTGTCACGGTTGCTGTCAATACAAATACAGCAAAAACAAGTGAAATCTATGGTGAAAAGACAGAAATTATCTGGGGCCAAGAGAGTATTCAAGAAGGAGTACTCGACTATAAGTTTTCTCTCTCGCCCCGAGCTTTTTATCAGCTTAATCCTGAGCAGACAGAAATTCTCTATAGTGAAGCAGTTAAGGCCCTGGATGTCAGTAAAGAAGACCATCTGATTGATGCGTATTGTGGTGTTGGGACGATCGGATTTGCCTTCGCAACTAAGGTCAAGAGTCTCAGAGGGATGGACATTATCCCAGAAGCCATAGAAGATGCCAAGCGAAATGCTAAAAAAATGGGGTTTGACAATACCCATTACGAAGCGGGAACAGCTGAAGAAATTATTCCACGCTGGTATCAAGAAGGCTACCGAGCAGATGCCCTGATAGTTGACCCTCCTCGTACAGGTTTAGATGATAAGCTATTGGATACCATTCTGACCTATGTTCCAGAAAAAATGGTCTATGTATCCTGCAATGTTTCGACCTTGGCTCGAGATTTAGTTAAACTAGTAAAAGTCTATGATCTCCAGTATATCCAGTCGGTCGATATGTTTCCCCACACTGCACGGACAGAAGCCGTGGTTAAGTTAGTGAAGAAAAGAAAAAATTAAATTCACTGAAAAAAGTTCTTGACAAAGGCGGAAAAGTAGGTATAATAGAAAGAGTTGAAAAGCTCAGGTCCG
>URCN01000044.1:0-12436 GCA_900546335.1 uncultured Streptococcus sp. | reverse complement strand
ATTTATAGTCTTTTTTCAAAAGATTTTCTAGAGTGAAATAGAGGAATAAGCCAACTGGAATCAGTGACCAAAGGTTGACATCCAAGCTTGGCCATCCAACAGATCCGAAATACAATACTAGCGTTGCAGCTACTAAAAATACAAGTCCCAATAATTTTTTCATTTTTTTGTCTCCATTTTCTTTTTTAGGTTCTTGAGTTGTCTGATACTGACCCCTCATGTCCCTTACATTAACCATTATAGCAGAGGAATTTTTCAAGAACAAGCCCTTTTGCCTATCTGGTCAATATCTCTGTCTAAGTGGTTGAATATTTGTAACAAAAGAAAAGAAGCCCTAATGGGCTTCTTGATTCTGTCGATTGTAACAGTATTTTTGAACAAATACCATCTAGTTTTTCTTTTCCTTTGACTCTAGAGAAGATTTGATTGATTCACGATCTGCTTGCAGTTGAGCTAAGTTCTTTTCTGCTTCCTCAAGTTTACTGGTATCTGGTTTCACACGATAATAAACCTTTTCTGGTTTCATTAACATCGATCCATACTCTTGCCCAGAAAGTAGTCTTTCCTCAGCATGATTGCTTTTATCCGTAATCTTTCCATCATCAGCAGGTTGCATAACAACTCCACTTGGCACAGCTACTACTACAAATCCTCCAGCAACAGAATCTTTTACCCATGCACTGATAGACGCTGTCTCAGGGTTACGACTATCTTGTCCTTTTGATACCTTTAATCCAACTACAGATTCGTACTTTTGATCATTTGTAAACCAAGTCGCACGTACTTCTCCAGAATCATTAATAATGTATTCATTGCCAGATTGACTACGCCAAGTACCTTCTAAACTAGACAAATCATTGTTCTTGATTGCTTCAATATCTAGTTTTGGAACAGCAGTTTCTTTCTTTAGCTTGCTAACAAGTGCTTCTGCTTCCGTAATTTTGGTATCTAAAGCAGCCAGTTGATTCTTGAGTTTTTGAATTTCCTCTTGTTTATCCTTATCAGTCTCACCCGTTTTTCCTTGGCTTGTAGACGCTTGACTTGTTGTCACTGTAGTTGAAACTGAAGACGATGCTTGGTTTGACTCTTTCTTTCCAATCGGAGAATATGAGAAAATACTTACTAGGATTATAGCAACCAAAATACAGAGGATTATCCCAATATAGATTTTGATATTTCTAGCTCCTCTCGCAAACTTTTTAGTTGAATGCGCCTCTGCTAATTCTGATTCCGTCGGCTTGCGACCATTCGCCTCCTCAAATTGTTTTACCCATTCTTTCTTATTCATAATTTTCTCCTTTTTGATTTATAATCAGCCAAGCTTGCGAGACTTCATCCGTTATTATCCATGGATTTTTATAATTTTTAGAAAATCTATGCAATAATTTCTAGAATAACTAACAGCCTATAGTCCTCTAAAACGGAACGAAAACAAGTGCTTGTTAATATATATTATACCACAAAATATAAATTTTAATTTTTATTTATAAGCAGGAGACACAGACGTTAAACAGAACCTATCTCATATGTTCCATCTTTCCTATATTTACAAAAAAGAAGCCCTAATGGACTTCTTGATTCTGCCGATTGCAGGGCTTGAACCTGTGACCTACGCGTTACGAGTGCGTTGCTCTACCAACTGAGCTAAATCGGCGATTATCATTTTAGTATAGCACTCTGAGAATAGATGTCAAGAAATTTTCATCTCCATTAGAAAAAGCCTGTCCTGAGACAAGGCTTTGAGTTTCTTCTTTTTACGAACCCGCACTTTCGTAGGCATCTAAGCCCTTGTCCCATAGTTTCAAAGAAATGACAAAGAAGACAACGGAAATCAGAATCAAACCACCGATATTAAAGAGTCCGTTCTTTTCCTGCAAGAAATAGCTGGCAGGATAGTAGGCCGTAAAGGCAAAAGGTACGATGAAGCTAATCAACCAACGAAGGACCGAATTGTAAATGGAAATCGGATACTTGGCAAAGTCATTAAACATATAAAAAATGTAAATCATGGCTCCTGACTGCTTGGTCCAAAAAGCGATACTGGCTGTCGCGATTTTCAGGGAAGTATAGATCAAGGTCGCAAAAGGAATACAAACTAGGAAAATCAGGAATTTTGGAAGAGTCCAAGCAATGCTTGATACTGTTGTCGCTAGTAAAATTCCACCGACCAATAGTTCGCCCAAGGCATCAATCTGAAAGGTCTCAACCAGAATATGAAAAAGAGGATTGATAGGACGCGTCAGGTACTTGTCAAACTCTCCTTTTCGCACCAAGCGCTGCCCTAGTGCCCAGAGATTGTCAAAAAAGAGATGGTCCAATCCCTTGGGAATCAAGGAAAAACCATAGATAAAGGCTATTTCTTGAAAGGTCCAGCCTTCAAGCGAGGGGATATGTTGAAAGAGTACATTGAGAAACAAGAGGTTCAAACCTTGGGTCAGAAAGACACCTAAAACACCAACCACAAAATCAACCTTGTATTCCATGATTTGCTTGATGTATTGTCTGATAAAAATCAGATGCATGCGTTGATATTTTTTCATACTAACCTCCCTGAATGGTGATGAATGTCTGGACTCGTTTCCAAATCAACTGAGACAAGCCTACCATCACTATGAGCCAGAAGAACTGTAGCAAGAGTGCCTGAAGAATCTGACTGGCATCGTATTTTCCAACAATAATCATAACTGGAGTATATATCAAGGATGAAAAAGGCAAGAAGGACAGAATATCTGAAACGATCTTTGGAAAGAAAGCCAAGGGAATCAAACTTCCAGACATAAAGGCCACTATAGAAGTCTTGAGTAGATTAGAGCCCCATAGATTTTTAAACACAAAGGCTGAAAATCCAAAGCAGATATTAAAGAAAAAATTGATCAGGTAGGCTAGGGTTAAGCTAAAGAGATAAAGGATGGTTAATCCCAGTACTTCTACAATTCCTTGTCCTGATAAGATTTTCATCAAGACAATCACGCTTAAAAATGGCAGTCCAACAGAGATAAAAATCAACCACTTGGATCCCAGTTCCGTAAAGAGGTAAGAAGCCGCAAAATGCACTGGTCGCAACAAGCGCATGATAATGGAACCATCCTTGATCTCCTCCCCAATCATAAAGGACGAATCCGACCTGGTCAGAAGATTAGTCACAAAACTCATGATGATGTAGAGGGTGATATCTGCCATACTAAAGCCTTGAATCAAGGACTCCTGCGAGGAATCAAAGACCGCCTTCCAGAGATAGAAGGCGACAAAAGCCCCCATAACATCACCAATCCGATAGAGAATAAAGTTGACTCGATAGGTAATCAACTCCTGAATCCCTGCATTGATAAAGGGTTTATAACGTCTCCACAATTTGACCATCTTAGAGCTCCTTCCGATAGAAGCGACGGATAATATCCTCAATATCCGTATCCATCATCTTCAAATCACGGACTTCAAAATCAGACAGGGTTTGCTTGATAATATCAGCTGATTGGTAGCGGGAACTATCAAATTCAATATTAAGGCTATTTCCTTGTCTATCAATGGTCATATCCGAAAAATCTTCATAGTGAGAAAGGAGATGACTTTGACCTGGTACTAGTTCAAAGGAAAGAGTCTTCATCTTGCCAAATGTTTCCTTGAGCTGGCTAACCGTTCCATCAAAAATTTCTTGCCCCTTATCAATCATAAAAATTCGATCACAGAGCTGCTCAATATCGCTCAGGTCATGAGTGGTCAAGAGAATGGTTGTTTCTTCCTCTTGATTGATTTGGGTGATAGCCCGGCGAATATTGTCCTTGACCGACACATCCAAACCAATGGTCGGCTCATCTAAAAAGAGAACCTTGGGATTGTGAAGCAAGGAAGCCGCAATATCCGCCCGCATCCGTTGTCCCAGTGAAAGAGTCCGCACGGGATCTTTGATAAATTCCTTCAAATCCAAGACTTCATTTAAAAAGTCCATGCGCTTATGAAAGAGCGAGTCTGGCACATCGTAAATCTCTTTCAAGACCGTGTAGGTCTCTTGCAGAGCCAAATCCCACCATAACTGGGTGCGTTGTCCAAAGACAACCCCAATATCCTTGACATAATCTTGGCGATTGTTCTGCGGAATCTTGCCATTAATCCGACAAAAACCAGATGTCGGTTTCAAAATTCCTGTCAGCATTTTGATGGTTGTCGACTTCCCAGCACCATTAGCTCCGATAAAGCCTAAAATTTGGCCTTTTGGAACTTCAAAAGTCAAATCCTTGACCGCTTCAAATGTCTGCTTTTCAGGATGAATGAAGGAGCGTAAAGCCCCCTTCAACCCCGGTTCCTTAACTGTCTTCACAAAATTTTTCTGAAGATGTTCCACTTCTATCATTGCCATATCTATCTCCCTATCGCAAGGAATAGAAAATCATATTTTCCAATACAAGTAATCTAAATCCTTACTTTCTAAACCTTTTACGTTTTATTATTACAGAAGGCTTTATACCAACCTATTATAGTCCAATAAAAAACGGAATGCAAGCGTTTGCCTGTAAATTATGAAATTAGAGATTTCTCTCTTAAAATAATACTTTTAAACAAAAACTCTGGTTTCATCGTTTCCTTAAATCACAAAAAAACCACCCAATGGGCAGGTTTTTGTTAAGAAAAAATTTACTATTCTACTGTTAATCCTTCATTATTTAATTAACGTCATCAGTCTAAGATTAAAAAAATCTCTAAACCATCAATTACTCTTTAAAAAATCTTCAATCTGCGAAACTATTTCATGACTTTGATAATGATAGAGATCGTGTGGCGCATCCATATAGACGACTTGAACATTAGACTGGTCGCTTGCAAATCTCTCTGCATAACGTTGCCACTCAAATTGGCTAAAACCAGTTCCTTTTCCGTTAGACACCAATAGTAAGGTGGGAATTTTCGGATTGATGCTAGAGGGAACTTTCTTGGCATTTTCCTTTACCGTTTGGGATTCATGAAGCATGGCTTGTGACATCAACTGCTTATAAGCTAGAAGTTTATATTGTTTTCGTTCACTTTCGATCAGAGTTTGATTTTTTATATAAAAGGATTCAGGGAAATAACGTAATAAACCAATCTTGCTGCTCCAATATGCCACAGTTAACAAGGCCTGATTTTGCTTTAAATCCTCATAACTTGACGGCAGTGCCCAATCCAGACCAATCAAGGCTTTCACTTCATCAGGATACTTCTCCTGCCAAGCCAAACTCTCTAGACTAGCCATGGAATGAGACAGAATGATAAACGGCCCTGTGATATTTGCTTGCGAAAGAGCTTGGCGAGTCTCAGACAAAACCTCCATCACATCTCTTGAATGATTGCTATCATCACTATAACCATATCCCGCCCTCTCCACGATAACTATCTTATACTGTTTCGATAAGGATTCCGATACTTCTTTAAAATCCAATATAGGAGAAGCAATACCAGCACCTGAGAGAACTACTATAGTTTCAGGACCATCTCCTTCAACGTAAATATTTATTTGATGTCCATTGACGAGAACTTGTTGCCCCATAGGTGTTAGTGAGGCTTGTTCCTTTTCTAAACTAATACGATGAAAGATAAATGTAGCGAGTAAAAATAAAAGAATGAAACTAAGAAAGCCAAGAAACCATTTTTTCAGTATTTTCATAGCATTATTGTACAAAAAATAGAACCTTTTAGCAACTTAAGATTGGTTCTTCTACAGTATATTCGCTATATATCCAGACACAAAAAAACCCACCCAATGGGCAGGTTCTGTATGTATTGTTCAGCTCGATTAAGCTTTACCTTCTGAACCGAATACGTCGATACGTTCTTCAACTGATGCTTGGATAGCTTTTACACCGTCAGCCAAGAATTTACGTGGGTCGAAGAGTTTCTTCTTGTCGTATTCTGCTTCGTTTGCTTCGTAGTCACGAGCAAATTTACGAGTTGCGTTAGCGAATGCGATTTGGCATTCAGTGTTAACGTTAACTTTCGCAACACCAAGTTTGATAGCTGCTTGGATTTGGTCATCAGGAATACCTGAACCACCGTGCAATACGATTGGGAAGCCTGGAAGAGCTTCTGTCAATTTCTTCAAGTGGTCAAGGTCAAGACCTTCCCAGTTTGCTGGGTAAGGACCGTGGATGTTACCGATACCTGCTGCCAAGAAGTCAATACCAGTTGCAACCATTGCTTTAGCGTCTTCGATTGGAGCCAATTCACCTTTACCGATGATACCGTCTTCTTCACCACCGATAGTACCAACTTCAGCTTCTACTGAGATACCTTTAGCGTGTGCTTTTTCAACAACGTCTTTAGCCAATTTAAGGTTTTCTTCAACTGGAAGGTGTGAACCGTCAAACATGATTGAAGTGTAACCAACTTCGATACACTCAAGTGCATCTTCGTAGTGACCGTGGTCAAGGTGGATAGCTACTGGTACAGTGATACCCATTGACTCAACAAGGTTAGCGATCAAGTTGCGAGCAACTTTGTAACCACCCATGTATTTAGCAGCACCCATTGAAGTTTGGATCAAAACTGGAGCTTTTTTAGCTTCTGCTGCGCGCAAGATAGCTTGAGTCCACTCAAGGTTGTTTGTGTTAAATCCACCAACTGCATAACCGTTGTCACGAGCTGCTTGGACAAATTTTTCTGCTGAAACGATTGCCATTTGTCAGGCCTCCTATATATTTTTTGGGACATCCCATTTACATTGTTCATTTTATCACTTTTTGATAAAAAAAGCTAGTTTTTCCCATACTTTAGATTGAATTTCTTCCCATCCAACCAATGTAACCCCTTTCTTCTCCTTAGTCATGAGTGACTTTGGGATAACGTATCAAGAAGCTCAATCGATCGCCTTGCATCTCAAAATGATAAGATAATTTCTCATGTTCTAATAAACTTTTGACCACAAAGAGTCCCATTCCTGAACCCTTGGCCTTGCGACTAGCATTTTCAGAAAAAGACTGGGCCAGTTTTTCTTGTTCTTCAGGACTACAGCTATTTTCGATAAAGAGTTCCCCTTCTCTCTCCCCGATGCGGACCAAGCCGCCTAAAGTGGAGTGCTTGATGGCATTACTGATGAGATTCGATAGGATTAGTTTCATGACAGATGGGTTTATGTAAGCCTGCTGATTTGTTAGGCTAATGTCTACATGAAGTTTTCTCTCCTTGGCTAGCAAGGCATAGTCCTTAACCAGACTTTGCGCCATCTGAAGGAGATCAACCTCTTCTTTCTCCTCTCGAATTTCCTGCACGGAAGAGAGAGAAAGTATCTGGAGAACGTGGTGACTGAGGTCATCCACAATCCCCAAGGCAACTCCAAGATAGTGGTCTCTATCCTTATAACGACCGATATTTTCTTTCATATTTTCGATTAGGATTTTCAAGCTAGCCAGAGGGGTTTTCAGTTCATGAGAGGCTCCTCGTAGAAATTCAACCTTCATCTTCTCCAACTGGAGAATAGCTTCATTCTTGTCATGCAAGTCCGCAATGACAGTCAAGAGATGCTGGTAAAGGCTATTGATCTGTTCCTTAAGATCACCGATCTCATCCTTAGAGTCCACGCGCAACCGCACTTGAGCATCCAAATCCATCATCCGACGGGTCACCCGTTTGATTTCCAAAATCGGGGCAACAATGGTCCGAGCATAGATGTAGGCCACCAAGAGGGAAATCAGGAAGGATGCCAGCAAGGTATAAGGAAGAAATTGGAGACTGATCTGCTCTGCTTCCTTTTGCAAGTCCATGGACGCTAGAAATTGGAGAGTCATAGTGCTACCATCTTGCGTTTTCACTTCACGCTCCTCGATAAAGAGAGAAGTGGTCTGGCGATCCGTGTCCAGAGGAAGGTTGTCCTTGACTTCTAACTTGTCTTCGGTCATTTCTCCCTTGACAGCTCCTTTGATATCACTGCTCTGGGAATACAAGTCCAACACTTGCTCGATGCTTTGCCTATCTTTTCCGTCTAGGGATTGGGCAATAGCAGTCGCTTTTTGACCAATGGTTTCCTGACGATGGCTCAGATAAGTCGAGGGAAAGAGAAAATAAATGGCTAAATGAAGACAAATAACCAGAACACTAAAAATCGAGAAGGTATAGCTAAAAATCTTTGTAAATAAACCTGTTCGTTTCATTTTCGCTCCAATTTATAACCAACATTGCGTACAGTGAGGATACAATCCAAGTCTAGCTTTTTCCGCAGTTCCTTGATATAGACATCAATGACACGGTCAAAGGGAACCTCATCTGTCGCCTTCCAGACAGCATCGATAATCTGAGAACGAGTCAAGGCCCGTCCTTCATTTTTCACCAGATAGTCCAGAATTTCCAACTCTTTGGCATTAATGGCCACTTCTTGACCTGCGAGGCTTGCACTGTAGCTCTCAAAGTCCACCTTGGTATCCTTATAAGAGAAGATTCGTCCCGTATCGTAGTATCGCTTGAAAATTGCATCCACCCTCACTTTTAGAAGGGAGAGAGAAAAGGGTTTTTCCAGATAGCCGTCTGCCAGAGAGGCAAAGGCGCTCATCTTGTATTCTTCATCCTGAAAGGCGGTCAGCATCAAAACAGGAACCTGACTGGTTTTACGAATCTCAGCTAGGACTTCTAAACCATTGAGCTTGGGCATCTGGATATCCAGCAGTACTAGAGCAACTTCATAGCTGGAAAATTTTTCCAGAGCTTCCTGACCATCTGCTGCTTCAATGGTTTCATAACCACAATCTGTCAGATAATCACTGATCCCCTCACGGATCATCTCTTCATCTTCTACAATTAAAATTTTCATAGAAAAAACGTTTCACATTCCTTTAAATTTCTTGTAAATCATCTTGCTTCATCCAGATAAACAGAGTACTTATCAAGATAAAATAGATAAAAATGCTACCTATATTATACCCCATTTAGGGGAGAATAGGTAGCAAGTTTTTTATTCACTATCGAGCAAGAGCTCTTTTGGTTGTTTTCTGAGGAGATTGCTTGAGGCAAGCGCCATAACGAGAACCACTAGAACCAAGGCAAGGACAAAGACGATGATAAAGTCTGATGTCTGAATAGAGATATCTAGGCTCGACAAGGTCTTGCTAAAGCCATCTACTTCTGCACCACCACCAAGGTTAGAAGCTTGAGCAGCCTTGCTGGCTTGCTTGGCAACACCTGAAGTCACATTGGCAAGAACAGTATTTCCGATGGCACGGGCTGTGTAGTTGGCTAGGAAGTAAGCAGAAACAAGAGCAGGGATGGCGATCAAGATAGATTCGGTGATGAATTGCCCCAAGATACTTGCCTGCTTGAGACCGATAGAGAGGAGAATTCCCACTTCCTTGCGACGGGCGTTGATCCAAAGACTAAGCAAGAGTGCAAGGAGAAGAACTGAGAAGCTCAAGCTACCCCAGAAGAGGAGGTTGGCCATCTTGTACATACCAGAGATGGATTGCTCTAGAGCTGGGTAGTTGGAGGAGCTCTTCACAAGTGTGTAGCTCTTCCAGTTGATACCACTGATGCCATTCAACTCTTTCATGACATCATCCAAGTTCTTGTCCGCTGTTACAAAGAAGGTTGCGTCCCCATAAATAGCTGTATCTTCTGTGTATCCATAAAGTTTTGCAGCAGTGTGAATGTCTGTGATAGCTGTATTTTCATAGAGTTCTTGTGAGTAAGTTACTGCTGACTTATTGTGACCATCAAAGAGTCCCTTGATTGTCACTTCGACTGTTTCCTTGGCACCTTTTTCATTGTCTGCATCATAGATGTTGGAGTCTAGTTTGACCTTATCTCCGACTTTCCAGCCGTGTTTAGCAGCCAAGTCCTTGTGCAAGAGGATCTTGTCCTTGTCGTCGTTGGTTAGGTGCTCACCTTCAACCAGCTTATATGAGCCAGAGACAAACTTATCTTCTTTTGAGGAGTCATTGACACCTGTAATCATCAAACTGCTACCAAACCGTTTGGCACGGTCTGCAGTGAGATTTTTCTTGGTTTCTGGCGTTTCGATAAGGTCATATCCAGTTAAATCTCCGATAGCGTTGATACGTTTAACATAAGACTCGATGGCCTTGTTTTCGGTGATTTTTTTGATATCCTCACCCTTGATATTCCCAGAACCACGTGGCGTTCCTTGATTGACGCGACGATTGATTTGCATGGAGAAGCTATTGGTGATATTTTTAAAGGTCTCCTGAGAAGCCTTGGCTGTAGCTCCCTTGATCGACAAGCCGACCAAACTCAAGCTCGCCATGAGGAGAATAATCAGGAAGATAACAATCGATTTGAAAAACTTCCTTGTAACATAGGCAAATGCGTTGTGTAACATAGGTTCCCTTTCTAGATTTGATTTCATAATTCTATCAAAACAAGCTCATCTTATTTTGTAGTGTTGCGAGTTTCAGTCAGTTTCTTATTCTTCAATTCAAGTGTAATATCTGACGCTTGTGCCACTTCCTTACTGTGGGTGACGACGATCACACATTTACCTGTTTTCTCAGCAAGTGACTTGAGCAGTTCGATAATATCTCCAGCAGTTTTAGGGTCCAGATTTCCTGTTGGCTCATCAGCTAGAATAACTGGAGCTTCTGAGACCAAACTGCGAGCAATAGCAACACGTTGCTGTTGACCACCTGATAACTGGAGAACGTTCCGCTTGATCTGACTTTCATCCAAACCAAGCTCAAGAAGTGTATCCTTGCTTGCTTTTTTGTTGACCAAGCGGATATTTTCCAGCGGAGAAAGATAATCTATCAAGTTATAATTTTGAAAGACCAGGGAAATATGGTGCATGCGATGGTAAGTATACCCCTTGTTCCGAATGTCCTCTCCTTGGAAAAGGATAGAACCTTCAACAGGACTATCTAGACCAGCAAGCAGGGACAAGAGAGTGGATTTTCCTGCTCCTGACTCACCAATGATACTATAAAATTTTCCGGGTTCAAAATTATACTTGATCTGATATAAAACTGCTTCAGCAGTGTTCTTATAACGGTAGGTAACATCTTGCAATTGTAATAAAGTCATGATTTCTCCTTCTTATACTCAATGAAAATCAAAGATTAAACTAGGAAGCTAGCCGCAGGTTGCTCAAAGCACAGCTTTGAGGTTGCAGATAAGACTGACACGGTTTAAAGAGATTTTCGAAGAGTATTAACTAATAGATGATAAAATTTCTTTCGGCGATTTTCTAAATAGAAATACGAAACAAAGGGCTACTGATAAGCAACCAATCAGGAGCAGAAAGACATAGGATTCTGCAAAGGATAGGAGACTGGTTGATAGACCACTTGCTTTGGCCAGCGTATCCTGTAAGGTTGCCTGATCTCCACTGGCTAGTACAGTTTGGAGTAGATAGGATGTGATGGCATTTCCAGCGATAAATGATGGAAGCAAAGCTCCAAGTGATACCAAAACGACCTCTAAAAAGAACTGGAGGAAGATCGAACTCTTGCCTTTTCCAAGTGCCAGAAGAATTCCCACTTCGTAGACCCTTTCTCTCAACCAGAGAGACAAGACCAAAATTAAGGCTCCTGCTCCTGCTATCAACATCCCATAAAGGAAGATGGTGAGGAAGGTTTGGAAGGTTGCCACTGAGTCTTTGATTTGTTCAAAGGCCTTGCTTTCCTTCTCGACTTGGTAGCCTTGACTTTCTAAAGCCAAGTTTTCTACCTGCTTCATGAGTCCGTCCATTTCCTTAGGATTTTCTACATAGAAGCGCGCTGCACTGACCTGCGGTTCACTATTTCCCAGAAGGGTTTGGCTACTTTCATAGTCTGTAAAGACTTGGTTTTCACTGAAGTCAGAAGACAAGCCTGTGAACTTCTCTTGTTTTTTTCCAGAAAAGATGCCGACAATTTCAAACTCTACTGTTTGCCCTTTTCCAGCTTCGGACTGACCAGCATCCAAGCGAATCTTATCATGAAGCGAAAGACCGTTCTTCTTGGCCAACTCTTCGTGGATCAGGATTTTCTTGGAATCCCCTTTTTGAAGGTGTCGCCCTTCTTTTAAATTGAAAGCTGAACTGGTAAAGGTGACATCCTTGGATGAATCCTCAAGAGCCGTTAAGCTAACCAAGTTCTTGTCTGTAGCTGACAAATCATCACGTTCTACGCTCTGCTCACCACTCACCGCTTCCTTGTCTTTCAGTTTTGCGACCGTCTCAAGTTCAGGAGAGACATTTTCCAGTCCCTTAATCTTGCTCACGGATGCTAGGTCAGACAACTTGAAGGTCTGTCCATTTTCGATCTTTTTGATAGAAAAAGAAGTATTGAGTGATTTGTAAAGATTGCTTTCTACTGTTTTGTTGGACTTCATCAGAGTCAAACAGGCTGAAATTCCTGCTAAAAGGACAAATAAAATCAGAAATAAAATAAAACTTCTCAGTCGTTTTCTGCTGACATAAGCCCAAGCTCTTTGGATTGGATTCATTTGTCACCTCCATATTTGTAAGACTATTATAAAATCCAAATATGAA
>URCN01000043.1:0-12441 GCA_900546335.1 uncultured Streptococcus sp. | reverse complement strand
GTCTGAAATTTTCATCTTAGCTTTTTCTTCTTTATTGAGGTCTTGGATGATACGACCTTCCTTCATGACAATCAGACGATTGCCATACTTTAGTGCATCTTCCATATGGTGGGTAATCATCAAGGCTGTTAGATGATCCTTGCTGACAAAGTCATCCGTTAACTCCATCAAAGCAACACTGGTCTTTGGGTCGAGAGCTGCTGTGTGTTCATCCAACAAGAGCAACTCTGGTCGCTTCAAGGTTGCCATCAAGAGACTCAAGGCCTGACGTTGACCACCTGATAGAAATTCAATAGGAGTGTCTAGATGCTTTTCAAGACCATTTCCCACTTTTTCAATGGTAGCCTGAAACTCTCCCCGATGACTTGATAGCCTTCTAGGAAGGAGTCCTCTCTTCTCACCACGAAACTTGGCAATCAAGAGATTTTCCGCCACCGTCATACGAGGAGCCGTACCCATTTTAGGATCCTGAAAGACACGAGACAAGTACTTAGCCCGCTTTTCAGGTGAAAAATGCGTCACATCCTCCCCCATGATACGGATACTTCCACTTGTTAAAGGCAAGGTACCTGCAATAGTGTTAAAAAGCGTTGACTTCCCAGCTCCATTTCCCCCTAAGATGGTAATGAAATCATGTTCGAAAATTTCAAGAGAAACATCATTCAGAATGATTTTTTCTTCGTCAAAGCCATTCGTGATGACTTTGGTGGCATTTTTTAATTCTACAATTGCTGTCATTTGCTAAACTTGACTCCTTTCAGGTATTTGCTTTTGAAGGTTGGAATCATGAGGCAAACTGCCAAAATCAAGGCGCTGTACAAACGAAGATAACTTGTATTAAACCCAAGAGCAATCACTCCCCAAACGAGGAACTGATAAGCAATAGACCCTACAACGATGGTCATGAGTCGCTCTGCCAGGGTCAAACTCTTGAACAAAACCTCACCAATAATCAAGCTAGCAAGCCCTACGACAATCACGCCGATTCCTCGAGAAACATCTGCATATCCTTCTTGTTGAGCAATTAAGGCTCCTGCAAGCGCGATGATCCCATTTGAGAGAACCAAGCCCATGAGTTCCATACGACCCGTATTGATACCAAAGCTACGAGCCATATCAGGATTATCACCAGTAGCGATGTAGGCCTGACCTAGTTTGGTATCAAGGAAAAAGAGCATGAGACCAATTACAAGAGCTACAAAGATTAATCCAGTCAGGAGTTGATTGAGATCCGAATCAAAAGGCAAGACATCTTGAATTTGCTTGGTCCCAAGAAGCCCCAAGTTGGCACGCCCCATAATCATGAGCATGATGGAATGGCAGGAAGTCATGACCAGAATCCCTGATAAGAGGGTTGGGATTTTTCCTTTGGTATATAAGAGACCTGTCGCCATTCCAGCTAGACAGCCCGCTCCTACTGCGGCTAGGGTTGCTAAAAATGGGTTGACTCCCTGTGTTATCAAGGTTACAGCTACTGCTCCCCCAAGAGGAAAAGAACCTTCAGTAGTCATATCTGGAAAATTCAAAATTCGAAAAGTCATAAAGATTCCCAAACCTAAAATCGCCCAGACCATCCCCTGAGAAATAATGGATACTATCATAATCTTTCACTCATTTCTTTCTTTAGTAAAAATGGGAGGAGATGTGTCCAGCTCCTCCTTTATCTTTATTCAATCACTTGTCCTGCTTCTTTTAGAACGGACTCAGGAATGGTGATACCAAGTTCCTGCGCTAGTTTTTTGTTAATCACTGACTTACCAGTTGAAAAGACATTAACTGGCGTATCAGCTGGTTTTTCACCTTTCAAAACTTTGGCAATCATTTTACCAGTAGCCACTCCAAGATCGTGTTGGTCAACTACTACAGATGCTAATCCACCTGCTTCTACCATGGCAGTGGCACTTGGGTAGATTGGCTTTTTAGCTGTTTGGTTGCTTGAAACAACTGTTGAAAATGCGGATGCGATGGTGTTGTCAATTGGAACCCAAATCGCATCAACCTTACTTGTCATGACATTGACTGTTGAAGCAATTTCATTTGTTGATGGAACAGCAAACGTTTCGACTGTCAAACCTGCTTTTTCAGCATAAGCCTTGAATTCTTCTACCTGTGTTTTTGAGTTATCTTCGCTACTTGAGTAAAGAGCACCGATTGTTTTGACATTTGGTGTCAAAGTTTTAATCAATTCCACTTGTTGTTCAGCTGGGTTGTGGTCTGACACCCCTGTAATGTTGCCACCTGGTTTTTTCAAATCTTTGACCAAGTTAGCACCGATTGGGTCTGTAATAGCAGCCATGATAACTGGTAGATCTTTAGTAGCACTTGCAAGTCCTTGAGCTGCTGGTGTTGCAATCCCAACAACTACATCGTTTCCATTTGCTACCAATTGTTTACTCATGGTTGCAACCTTGCTCTGATCGCCTTCAGAGTTCATAAAGTCGATTTTTACTTGGTCGTCCTTATAGCCTTCTTCAGCTAGTCCATCTTGAATTCCTTGGTAAATCAAGTCCAAGGATGGGTGACTAACAAATTGAAGGACACCAACCTTAGCGACCTTTTGCTCTTCTTTAGCTGCTGGCTTGTTCATTGATGAATAAATCAAGCTAGCCACCACCAATACTGCTAATCCAGCGACAATTCCAATCAAACGTTTATTTTTCATTTTTCTTTCTCCTTAATTCTTTTACCTTAACTTTTTAAATCACATCATCAAGCGATGCCATCGTTTAAATTCCAATATCTTTCCTCCCCACAGAAAAAGTCCTCACACAAAAAACTTGTGTGAGGACGTCGATGCGCGGTGCCACCTCAATTATAGGGAATATCCCTATCGCTCTTTCTCGCAATAACGAGTTGCACTGTAAGGTGTGCTCACCGAATTTTTATGATTTCAAATTCTTAAGTACATTCAGCCCAATTTCATCAATTTCATCTATCTGCTTTCACCAACCACAGACTCTCTAAAAAATGAGCAAGATTACTTTCTGAATGTTTAAATTATATCATTTTTCAACTACTTGTCAAGCTTATTTTTAGAATTTTTTAAACAATTCAAAAACTTCCCCTTGAAAAAAGAGGAAGTTTGTAGAATATCAGCCTGAATTACGTAAACCAGTTGCAATTCCGTTGATAGTTGTATGGATTAATTTTTCTTCGTCTGCCGACAATTCGCCGCGACGTTGACGTTTGATCAACTCCAACTGGATGTAGTTCAGGATATTAAAGTAAGGCATACGATAGTTTAGACTGTCTTTTAGATAAGAGTTTTCTGCCAAGAGTTCGTCATAACCTTCGATAGCTAAAATAACGTCCTTAGTCAACTGCCATTCATCTAAAATAGTGTAGTAGATAGCTTGTACTTCTTCGTCTTCACAGAGCTTGGCATATTCAAAAGCAATGTTCATGTTAGACTTAGACAAGACCATGTCTACATTGGAAAGCAAAGATTGAAAGAAAGGCCAGTTTTGGTACATGTCACGAAGAAACTCGATATTCTTCGGATCTTGATCTATAAATTCTTTAAAGCTTGATCCCACTCCGTACCATCCAGGGAACATGACACGGCTTTGTGACCATGAGAAGACCCAAGGGATAGCACGCAAACCGCCAATTTCAGTGATGGTCTTACGAGCTGCTGGACGCGAACCGATATTGAAGCTTGAAATAGCCTTGATTGGACTTGATTCAAAGAAATAGTCATAGAAATGTTCATTTCCAAAAACCAAATCACGGTAGATATCATAACTACGGTCTACTACTTGATCCATGATAGCTTCGTAACGATTTGACGTATTGGTATCACTCTTCTTCTTGGTAATCATGCGGTTAATAGCTGCAGAAACCAGCATCTCAAGGTTGTAATAGGCTGCATCTTTGTTACCGTATTTGTTGCCAATGACTTCTCCTTGCTCAGTCAGACGGATACGGTCCTTAATAGACTTGAGTGGTTGAGATGTGATGGCTTCATAAGTTGGTCCACCACCACGACCCACAGTACCACCACGACCGTGGAAGAAAGTAACCTTAACGCCAAATTCATCCCCGATAGCAGTCAGTTGTTGTTGAGCTTTATAGAGGGTCCAACACGATGACAGGTAACCACCGTCTTTGTTACTATCAGAGTAGCCAAGCATGATTTCTTGGTAGTTGTCTTTTGAAGCAATCCATTTTTTAGCCAAAGGAAGAGAGAAATATCTTCTCATGGTTTCTTCTGAGTGATCCAAGTCTTCGATCGTTTCAAAGAGGGGAACAATCTGAACGCGGGCTTTTTGGGCATCCACCAAGCCGACTTCCTTAAGCATAATGGCTAGTTCGAGCATATCGGATACACTGGTTGCGTGAGAAATGATGGTTTGACGAATGACGTTTTCACCCAGTTTATCCTTCAACTTGCGCGCAGCTTTAAAGATAGAGAGTTCTTTTTCAAGCAGTTCTGACTTTTCAGCATGAGTCGCTGAGAGGATACGAGGATCTTCTTCCAACTCTTTTAAGAGGAGGGCACATTTTTCGTCTTCTGACAGATCGCTATAGTGGTCGTTAATACCAGCTGATGCTAGCAATTCAGCCACACAGGCTTCGTGAACACTAGAATCCTGGCGCATATCAATAGAAGCAAGGTAGAAACCAAAAATTTCGACAGCTTGCATCAACTCGACAAATTCTCCTGAAATCAGGTATTCTCCTTTGTTCTCAAGGAGAGAGTCGCGAATGGCCAACAAATCTTGATAAAATTCATCTGCAGTGGCATATCTTGGCTGAAGATCCTTGTCTTCAATGAGATAAGCCTTGGTTGCCTGCATCTTAGCTTGAATGTCAAAGAGGGCACGACGATAGAGTTCTTTTTCACGATAAATCGAGTTATCTTGTGACTTCAGCGCCATCTCACGGACCTTGTCGCTGACATTCACGATACTGGTTGAAAGTGAAAATTCACGATAAAGATTATAAATTTTTTCATCATAATAGTTCATGATGACTTCGCACTGAGTCAAGGCTGATTTGTTGAGAGTTTCCGCAGTTACGAAAGGATTTCCATCACGGTCTCCTCCAATCCACATCCCCATAGTAATTGGTTTTGGATGTTGGAGCTCGATACCTTGTTCCTTAGCTAGTTTCTTATATTCAGCTGTCAAACGTGGCACAGCATTCAGGAAAGAACTTTGGTAATACTCCATCACGTTGGTGATTTCGTTGGTTACTTTCAATTTCTTCTCACGAATCATGTCCGTTTGCATGATAATTTCAATATAACGACGGAGATCTGTGTGCCACTTTTCTTTATTAATCAAACCGAGTTTGACATCACGGTACTTGCGCAAAAGCGTATGGATATGGTTGGTTAAATCCAGCATACTCTTGCGTTGTACTTGCGTTGGATGGGCGGTCAAGACAGGAACGACATTTAACTTTTCTAAAATTTCGGCTGCATTTTCTTTTTCAGCTACCATCTTAATCGTTGTAGATAGTTTTCCTAAATAGTCTTGGTCCACATTGTTTTGGTGATTGATTTCATAGGCCAAATCCACATCCTCAGAGATATTAATCAAAAGTGGAAGGATAGAGAAATAGCGTGAAATGTAAATCATTTCTTCATTCGAAAGACTGGTCACTAGGTCATTGAGCCCTTGATAATTCTCGCTAGTTGACAATTCCTTCAACTGGATAATCTTTTCAAAGGTTTCTGGCGCCAGCATATTTTTTGTGATATCTTCTAATAGCTCAGTCAGAATCAAGACTTCTTCTTGGACGACTGCTTTATTACTATAGTTTTCTAATTTTTGAAGAGACATATACTTTCCTTTCCATTCAATCCTTACAGATTTTCATCGGTTTCATTCTCGTATTCTCTGATAAGTTTGGCACGTTTTTCACTGGCATCAATGTTCAGTACAAGCGCGATGGCCACGGATAATACCAATAGACTGTTCCCACCTTGTGAAAGGAAGGGGAAGGTTACCCCTGTAGAAGGAATCAACCCTGAAATCCCACCGATATTGACAAAGACCTGAACAAGGATCATCCCTCCAACACCAATAGCAACCATAGAGTTAAAGGGATCCTTTGCTCGAATACCAACCAAGATGATTCGCAAAATCAAGAAGAAGAGTAAAGCCAAAATCATACTGGCTCCTACGAATCCAAACTCCTCGATGACAATCGAAAAGACAAAATCCGTATGGGCTTCTGGCAGATAACCACGCTTCTCGATAGAATTTCCCAGTCCCAGTCCGAACCAGCCACCATTTACCATTGCATAGTAGGAATTTGCGAGCTGGTGTCCTGCACCCGCTAAGTCATTAAAGGGATTAAAGAAGGCACTAAAACGTTTAGCAACGTAACCAAATACAGGAATTTGAGAGAACTTTTCAACCCCAACAAAGCGAATGACAGACAAGACTAACATTGAGCTCCCTGCCAAGAGAGCCAGAATGGTCGAAAACCAACGATAGGCGATCCCACTTACGGTATACATGATGAGCGCCACCAAGACCAAGATGGTCGCATTTCCCAAGTCTGGGAAAATTCCTAAGCTACCAATCAGAACCAGCAGAACAAAACGCCAGTCGTTAAAAGCTCGAGGCAGCCACTGATTCTGTGTCAAAACCTGGAAGTCATAAACCGCAATCTCATCTTGTTGTTTTGAAAATCGATGCGCCAAATACCAGATGATGATAATCTTAAGGTATTCAGCCGGTTGAATCGTTACAGGTCCTACAGAAATCCATCCGTATGCTCCATTGACAGGTGTTCCGACCAGTCGCGCCAGAGCTAAAAGAAGCATCTCCACAATCATTACGATAAAAATAAGACGTCCGTTTCTTAGGAAACCTAATTTTAATTTATAGATTAAGGCAATCAGAATCAAACTAGCTATCCAGAAGATCCCCTGGTTTCGCACCAATTGAAAAGCGCTTTTTCCTTCTTCGATCAAGGTTGCACTCGTTGTCGAGTACACCACAATCAGCCCCAAAATCGATAAAAGGAAGTAAGGAATCAAAATGGAATAGTTTAGTAGGTGCCTTTTACTAATTTTCATATTTCACCACTCTAATAGGAACAGACACTTCTGTTCCCAATTCCGTTTTATTTTCTAGTTTTGATTGCTATTATACCACTTTTTCAGAAAGAAAAAAACTCTTATCCTTTAATCCTTCGAATTTTACTCATTTTCTAGTTTCAAGTATAAAAAAACAAATCTCAAAAGAGATTTGTTTTTTGCTTTCTTAGTTAGATGAAGAGCTGCTGCTTGAGCTTGAGTCACCACCACCGATGTATTGGGTGAAGATGTTTTGGAAGGCTTGGTCTTTAACCTTGATGTTTGCTGCTTGCAATTCTTTACCAATTACTCCTTGAACAAAGGCTGAATCATTTTGTTTTTGAGTCAAGATGATGGTCTTCAATTTTTCTTTGTAATCCTCTATATTAGAAGATTTTTCTGTTTTCTTCGTTACTTTGATGATGTAGAACTGACTGCTGTAGGCTTGTGTTCCAGTAGCTGTAATCACATCAGAAATCCCGTTCACATCCAAGGCAAAGGCTGCTTTCTTGACTTGTTCTGGAAGTTCTGTTGAAGCAGAGTCAAAAGTGATTTCTCCACCATTTTCTTTTGTTTTGTCGTCGTTAGAGTTGTCTTTTGCCAACTGAGCAAAATCCGCACCTTCTGCTTTAGCTTTCTCAAGTACTTCTTTTGCCTTGTCTTCATTATCCAAACGGATGATTTGAGCTGTTACATCTGGTGTATAAGACTCAAAAGCTTTTTGGTAAGCTTCGTCTGTCAACTCACTCTCAGCAGCCTTCTTAACCGCCAATTCAACCAATTTGCTAGTTCGGATTTGAGCTTTACGAGTCTCAGGTGTCATACCTGCACGTTGAAGCACGCTGTTATAGCTATCGCCGTATTTCTTTTGTTCTTCAGCAACAGCGTCATCCACATCTTTATCCGTTACCTCTGATCCATATTGTTGTTCAAATACTTTTTGGATGGTCATATTGAGCAAGACTTGTTGTGCGGTTGGATTGTTCTTTACTTCTTCAAAGAATTGATGTTCTGTAATCACATCGCCCTTCATGCTGATCAAATCTTTTCCTTCAGAACTGTTTGAACAAGCTGCAAGTGTTGCTACTGATAAAAGTGTGATGGCTCCTGCCATAAGTTTTTTCTTCATGTTTACTCCTTTTTCTAAAAACGGTCAAAAATTTCTCTAGACCAACTCAATCATTATACCATATTTTATAGCAGATAACTTAAATAAGACTAAAAATAGTAGCTTTTAAATTTTAAACGATTCAATTTTTTTCATTCCAAAAAGAACCTGAACAATCGTTCAAGTCCTTTGTTTGTCTTGTATTATTTTTTAGTGACGTCCTTTGTAAGTTAAGCCTGCTAGACCAAGACTTGCAAGAAGGAAGCCTGCAAATCCAAGAATTGAATTTTGTTCTCCAGTGTTTGGTAAAGTTGTAGTTTCTGTTTTCAAAACAGGTTTGTCAGCTTTAGTGTTTGAATCTTGCCCAACAGGATTTATAGGAGCTGTTGGAGCGTTATTTAAACCAGTTTGTGGTTTGGGAGTTTCTGAAGGCTTAGTTTCCGGTTTCACTTCTGGTTTCGGAGTTTCTGAAGGCTTAGTTTTCGGCTTAACTTCTGGTTTCGGAGTTTCTGAAGCTTTAGGCTCAGGTGTCACTTCTGGTTTCGGGGTTTCTGAAGGCTTAGTTTCCGGCTTAACCTCTGGTTTCGGAGTTTCTGAAGGTTTAGTTGCTGGTTTCACCTCTGGTTTCGGAGTTTCTGAAGGCTTGACATCCGCATCTAATTTCTTATAGTCTAAATAAAAACCTTTATATCCATCTGTATCACCGTGGAAATAACTAGCTACCATATCGTAGGTCGCCTCATAGTTTGGCATCCAGCTATCCTTTGAGGTCACCTCATAACCATCAATATCTTTATAAACATTGACAGTTTCACCAGGGTTTATAACCCCAGTTTTTTTATCAGCGATTTCTTCTCCCGTCTCTCCATCATAATAAGAGATACGGTATTTTAACGGTCCTTGCTGTTCTTCAGCTTTTGGTGCTGGTTCTGGCTTAACTTCTGGTTCCGGAGTTTCTGAAGGCTTGACATCCGCATCTAACTTCTTATATCTTAGGTATCCCTCCAAATACCCATCACGCGCACCGTAAAAGAATGTGCTTGCTATATTATACGTTAGGTTATAGCCCGGCATCCAGGAAAAATTTGATACCACTTGATGACCTTCAATATCCTTGTAGATATTTATAGACTCACCAGGGTTTAGGACCCCAATATACATAGGTGCTATTTCTCTACTATGCTCATCTAAATACCTAATGCGGATTTTGATTTCCCCCTGCCGCTCTTCCGCTTTTACAATAGCAACTCCAAAAACAGGGTTATCAATCAAAGCTGGCGCAACAACACCAAGAGCTGCAACGGAAAGCAAAGAAATACCAAGTTTGGTTACTTTATTCGTTTTCATCATTTCCTCCTTAGGAATGTAGAATTACTTTTTAAGGTATACAAATACTACAAAAGGCCTAATTTTTGATTTAGTATTTCGTAAAGTTCTCCTCAACCACTTGAGCGACAAGGGTTTTGGTGTATCGCGTAAGGACCGTTTGGCGAAACATTCAAAATAACAATGTGAATATTTCAGAAAATACGAATTTAACAAGGTTTTGAGCCTGTGCTGGATTTGTATTTTTTTTGTTTTTTAAGTGTATCGTTTAACGTTCGTTAATCGAAACATATTTACGCCTTCATTGTAGCATTTTGTCTGGTTTTTAGCAAGAAATTTGCGAAACTTTGTTGCGATTATTGGCAACCTTGTTTCGTTCCAAGACTTTATAGATGGTTGAGGTCGAAATTCGTTCTGTTTTTGCTATTATTCTGATGCTTGCTACTCCTTCCAAGTACTGCTCAATGATTCTCTCCTCCTTCTTTTTCAAAATTCGCTTAGCACCCAGTTTGACGCCTTTTTCCTTGGCTTTAAGAAGCCCTTCACGAGTACGGAATCGCAAGTTTTCCAACTCACTTTCTGCCACAAATCCTAGAATCATACAAAGTAACCTACCAATGAGCGAGTCAGTTTCCAATTTTTCATGCAGGCTGATGAGCTGGATTTGATGTTCGTTGAGCTGTTCGATTATTTTCAGCCATTTAAACATGGAGCGGGTGAGCCTATCAAGCTTGTAGATGGTGAAAGTGACTTGCATTCCTTTTTTAGAAAGCGTTTGAGCCAATTTTAGAGCCTTTTCGAGCTCTGAGCGTGTATTATTTAAACCAGATTCACAACTCTATAAAAAGCTGATCACAATGCTTGAGAGTTTCGATTTGCACCTCTAAACTCAAATCTTGCTTATGGGTTGAAACGCGTGTATAGCCGATATTGATGATGTTTTGAGACATAAAAATCCTCCTATTACTTGATACAGGAGGATTGTACTATTTTCTATTTATTCCATTACTGGCAAGGTTACATTTTCCACATTCTTTCGTAGCATGAGAATCCCATCCCCGAGCGGAACTAGAGTCGCTGTTAGACCTGGATTATCCAACGTTGCGTCGAACAGTCTTTGAAGTCCTCGATAAATAGTTCTTTGACCTCGACGAACTTCCATGATATCCTTGGCAACATCTCCACCTTGGAAAATATCATCCAAGACCACTACTCCACCGACTTCCAAATGTTTAAGAATTTCAGGCAGAAAGACGATATACTTGGACTTGGCCGAATCCATAAAGACAAAATCATATGTTTCTGTCAGACTAGATAAAACATCGACTGCATCTCCCTCTAAGAGGGTGATTTGCTTGCGGCTATCAAACTGAGAAAAGTTTTCCTTGGCAAAGCCGATCATCTCAGGATTCCGGTCAATGGTTGTAATCTTAGAATCTGGCGCATGTTCCGCCATCAGGAGGGCAGAAAAGCCAATTGCCGTTCCAATCTCCAAAATATTCTTAGGTTGCATGGTTTCCATGAGAAAACGGAAATAAGCAACCGTTTCATGAGGAATGATGGGAATATTTTCCTTTCGAGCGAAGGTCTCCAATTCTTTCAAGGAACCTGTCACCTGCTTTTGACGCTGGCGCATGAGTTCTACGATTTCTTCCTTGACGACGGGACGACGCATATTGTGATTGGCATTTTTACTATAAGACTCTACCATCTTAAGCCAATCCCAATTTTTCAACAAGGGCTTCAAACTCATTCAAACGGCGTTCAAAGACTGCAAAGGCGTCGTTGAGATAGTCTTCTTTTTCCATATCAACACCCGCTTTTCTCATGACATTGAGTGGATAGTATGATTTACCTGCCTTGAGGTAGTCGATATAGCGGTCACGATCTTCTTGACTACCATGGACAATCTTCTCAGCCAAGGCTGAAGCAGCTGCGAAACCAGTCGAATACTGGTATACATAGTAGTTATAGTAGAAGTGTGGAATGCGCGCCCATTCGTACTGAATTTCAGGATTGTCCTCCTTGCTGAGTCCATAGTACTCTTGGTTCAAGTCGGCATAGAGTTTATTGAGGAAATCACTTGTCAAGACTTCACCGTTTTGATCAGCTTGGTGGATGGCGTGTTCAAATTCAGCGAATTGAGTTTGACGGAAGACTGTTCCACGGAAACCGTCCAGGAAGTTATTGAGAATAGCAAAGCGTGTCGCATCATCTTCTACTTCTTCCAACAATTTCTCTGTCAAGATATTTTCGTTGGTTGTTGAGGCAATCTCAGCCAAGAAGATAGAGTAATCTCCGTAAACATAAGGCTGCGTTTCACGAGTATAGCTTGAATGCATACTGTGACCTGTTTCATGAACAAGAGTAAAGAGATTGTCTAGATTGTCCTGCCAGTTGAGAAGCATAAAGGCATTAGTATCATAAGAACCACCTGAGTAGGCACCAGAACGTTTGCCTTGATTTTCATAGACATCAATCCAACGCTCGCTGAAGGCACGTTTGACACGGCTCAAGTAGTCGTCACCCAAGACTGCCAAGGCCTCTTCTGCCTTTTTCAAGGCTTCCTCATAAGTAAAGCTGTATTCTACTGAAGATAGCGGTGTGTAGACATCGTACATCTTGAGATCAGAAATACCCAAGATTTTTGAACGAAGTTCTAGGTATCGATGCAAGAGTGGCAAGTGCTTGCGAACTGCTGCTACTAGATTGTCATAGACACTTTCTGGAACAAAGTTTGCTGCGAGGGCTGCATGGCGAGCACTCTTATAGTTGCGAACTTTTGCGCGGTAGTTTTGCACCTTAACATTTGTCTGCAAAGTTTTAGCATAAGTGTGTTGGAATTGCTCGTAAGTCGCATAAAGGGCTTCATAGGCACCACGACGCACTTCACGGTTTTTAGACTCCATCAAACGGATGTAAGTACCGTGTGAGAGTTGCACTTCCTTGCCTTCATCATCAAGGACATATG
>URCN01000042.1:0-12913 GCA_900546335.1 uncultured Streptococcus sp. | reverse complement strand
AAAGACGGTCACCCATGGTTTAAAACCCTGCGTGGTCGCGGTTATCTGATGGTTTAGATTATTATGCAGATAACACTGCCGTTATTACCAATCTCGTAGATGGTTTGTTAGAAAATGACAGCTATGGGAACCTCGTACCTGCTCTTGCGGAGGATTGGTCTGTTTCATCAGATGGTTTGACCTATACCTACAAGCTTAGAAAAGATGCCAAGTGGTATACGGCTGATGGTGAGGAATATGCTTCAGTCAAAGCTCAGGATTTTGTCACTGGGATCAAATATGCCGCGGACAATAAGGGGCAAGCCATGGATCTGATCCAAAATTCAATCAAGGGATTGAATGACTATGTGACGGGTGTGACCAATGACTTTTCAACTGTCGGTGTCAAAGCCTTGGATGATTACACAGTCGAGTACACTTTGACTCGACCAGAACCGTATTGGAATTCAAAGACAACCAATAGTATCCTTTTCCCAGTCAACGAAGAGTTCTTGAAATCAAAGGATAAAGATTTTGGTACCTTGACACCAGACAGTATCCTTTATAATGGTCCATATCTGTTAAAAGATTTCACATCAAAATCTTCGATCGAATATGTGAAGAATCCACACTATTATGATCATGATAAAGTAACCATTGAAAAAGTTAAGTTAGCTTACTTTGATGGGTCAGATCAGGAGATGACCATTCGAAACTTTGAAAGTGGTGCTTACTCGATTGCAGGAGTCTATCCAAATAGTTCGAACTATGCTAAGACAAAAGAAAAATACCAAGACAATATCGTCTATAGCTTACAAGATAAGACATCTTGGTACTTTAACTTTAACGTCAACCGCAAAACCTATAATCATACCGCTAAAACAACGGACGAACAAAAGAAATCAGCTCAAACAGCTATCTTAAATAAAAATTTCCGTCAGGCTATCAACTTTGGTATTGATCGAACAGCCTACTCTGCTCAATCTAACGGTGAAGAAGCAGCGAGCAAAACCCTTCGTAATACTCTAGTTCCTCCAATATTTGTCCAGGTGGGAGATAAGACCTTTGGAGAAGTAACAGCTTCTAAGCTTGTGAACTACGGAACTGAGTGGTCAGGTATCAATTTGGCAGATGCTCAAGATGCCTACTTTAACAAGGAAAAGGCCCAAGCAAAATTTGCGGAAGCTAAAAAGGAATTGGAAGCCCAAGGCGTGACTTTCCCAATCCATTTGGATGTCCCTGTTGATCAGACAAATAAAAATGCGGTTTCTGGTATGAACTCGGTTAAACAAACCCTTGAAACAGTACTAGGTTCTGACAATATCGTCATTGATGTTCAACAGCTTTCTACAGATGACTTTGGAAATGTTGCCTTCCTAGCACCAAATCCAGCAGCTCGTGATTACGACCTAAACTTTGATGGTTGGGTTGGTGATTACCAGGATCCATCAACTTATCTAGATCCCTTCAATGCTGAAACTGGTTTCTATCTCAAAATTTTTGGTCTTGATGCCAAGGAAGACCAAGAGCTCATTAAGAGTTTGGGGCTCGATACCTATACACAACTCCTGAAAGAAGCAGATGCAGAGAACAAAGATGTCGCTAAGCGTTATGAAAAATACGCTGAAGCTCAAGCTTGGATGATTGACAATTCTCTGGTCATGTCTGCTATGTCAAATGGCGGTACAGCCTCTGTAACCAAAGTAACTCCGTTTACACGTGCCTACTCCCTAGTGGGAATCAAGGGTGACGGAAATAATTATAAGTACATGAGATTACAAAAAGACCCTGTTACCAAGAAACAATTTGATGAAGCCAAGGCTAAGTGGGAAGAAGAAAGTAAAAAGGCTATCGAAAAGAGCCAAAAAGAGTTTGAAAACCACGTAAAATAAGATTACAGACAAGGTTGCCCCTAAGCGCCTTGTCTTTTTGTGTAGAATCGCATTCGTAAGTTTGGTCAAATTTTAGTGTAATTTAAGAGAACAAAAGCGAATGAAAACGCTAAAAATTGTGAGTTAGATGTATGGTATTTCTTGTGTAATTGTGATATAACAGCTCAGATTATAATGTACGGGAGATATTTATGAGTAGACGTTCAAAGAGAGCTCGTTTAGGGAATGTAAAACGAAATGTTAATATAGTTTTGACAACCATTTATTTATTATTGAGTGGTTTTTTGCTGTTCTTAATTTTTAAACATAATATCCTAGCTTTTCGATACTTCAATATCCTTACGGCGGTTCTTATTTTTATTTCTGCTGTAATTGCAATCCTTCTGATAGTGTATAAGAAAGCTGAGAAGTTTACGGTTTTCTTTTTGACACTTGCTATCGTAGTTAGCTCGGTTTCTCTCTATGCTTTGCAACAGTTTGTCGGTTTTACCAATCATATCAATGCGACCTCAAACTACTCAGAGTATTCGATGAGTGTGGTCGTTTTGAAAGATAGTGAAATCAATAATGTGACTCAGTTAGAGAGTGTTACAGGTCCGACTGAAACAGATAATGATAATATCCAAAAGTTGGTGACAGATATTAAGACGACACAGAGTAAAGACTTGACAGTTGAACAAAGTGCTTCTTATCTAGCAGCCTATAAGAGTTTGATTTCAGGTGAGGCAAAGGCGATTGTCTTAAATAGTGTCTTTGAAAACATCATCGAAGCAGAGTATCCAGATTATGCTTCAAAAATCAAAAAAATCTATACAAAGAAACTGACTAAGGATGTTGCGGCACCAAAGGTATCGAAGAATAAAGCTTTTAACATTTATGTCAGTGGTATTGATACCTACGGTCCAATTAGTTCCGTTTCGCGTTCAGATGTCAACATTTTGATGACTGTGAACCGAGATACCAAGAAAATCCTTCTCACTACAACTCCTCGAGATTCCTATGTTCCGATTGCGGATGGGGGAAATAATCAAAAAGACAAATTGACCCATGCGGGGATTTATGGAGTGGACTCGTCGATTCATACCTTGGAAAATCTCTATGGTGTGGATATTAACTACTATGTGCGCTTAAACTTTACCTCTTTCTTGAAGTTGATTGACCTTTTAGGTGGAATTGATGTCTATAATGATCAGGAGTTTACAGCACATACTAACGGGAAGTATTATCCTGTTGGGAATGTTCATTTAGACTCTGAGCAGGCTCTTGGTTTTGTTCGTGAGCGCTACTCTCTAGCAGATGGAGATCGTGACCGTGGCCGGAACCAACAAAAGGTTATTGTAGCTGTGATTCAGAAATTAACATCAACTGAAGCTTTGAAGAACTATGACAATATCATTAAAGGATTGCAAGATTCTCTTCAGACCAACATGCCTTTGGAAACCATGATGGATCTAGTCAATACTCAATTGGAGAGTGGCGGGAACTACAAAGTCAACTCTCAAGACTTGAAGGGAACTGGACGCACGGATCTTCCTTCATACGCTATGCCAGATAGCAACCTCTACATGATGGAAATTGACGATAGCAGTTTAGCTGCTGCTAAAGCTGCTATCAAGGATGTGATGGAGGGCAAGTAGCATGATAGATATCCATTCGCACATCGTTTTTGATGTGGACGATGGTCCAAAGTCGATAGAGGAAAGTAAAAAACTTCTTAGAGAGGCCTACAGTCAAGGAGTGAGGATAATTGTTTCAACTTCGCATAGACGAAAAGGGATGTTCGAAACTCCTGAAGAAAAAATCGCAACTAACTTTTTGAAGGTGCGAGAAATGGCTAAGGAAGTTGCGGATGACTTAATTATTGCCTATGGAGCAGAAATCTACTATACGCCGGATGTTGTTGAGAAGTTAGAAAAGAAATTAATCCCAACGCTTAACGACAGTCGCTATGCTTTGATTGAGTTTAGTATGAATACACCCTATCGGGATATACATAAGGGGTTGAGTGATATTCTAATGCTAGGCATTACACCCGTCATTGCCCACATTGAACGTTACGATGCTTTAGAAAACAATGAAAAGCGCTTGCGAGAGCTGATTGATATGGGATGTTATACTCAGGTTAATAGTTCTCATGTTTTGAAACCAAAACTCTTCGGAGAAACTTATAAATTTATGAAAAAGAGAGCCCAGTATTTCTTGGAACGAGATCTGGTTCACGTGATAGCAAGTGATATGCACAACTTGGATCACCGACCTCCTCATATGGAGGAAGCCTATGATATCATTGCCAAAAAATACAGTGAAGATAAGGCTAAGGAACTTTTTAAGGATAATCCCCGAAAAATAATAATGGATCAATTGATTTAGGAGAAAAAATGAAAGAACAAAATATGATGGAAATCGATGTATTTCACTTGCTTAAAATCCTTTGGAAACGAAAATTGTTAATTGCATTGGTAGCATTCGTGACAGGAGCAGTAGCATTCGCTTACAGTAGTTTTATTGTGAAGCCGGAGTTTACGAGTACGACCCGCATTTATGTGGTCAATCGTAATCAGGGAGATAAGCCTGGCTTGACCAACCAAGACTTGCAAGCAGGATCTTATTTGGTAAAAGACTATCGCGAAATCATTCTCTCGCAAGACGTTTTAGAGAAGGTTGCGACTGATTTGAAACTAGAACTCCCTCCAAAAGGTCTAGCTAGTAAAATCAAGGTAACAGTTCCAGTGGATACGCGTATTGTATCTATTTCTGTTACAGACCGTGCACCTGAGGAAGCTAGCCGTATCGCCAACTCTTTGAGAGAGGTTGCGGCTCAAAAGATCATCAGCGTCACTCGCGTTTCGGATGTGACAACACTTGAAGAAGCACGCCCTGCAACATCGCCATCTTCACCAAATATTCGTCGCAATACCATGGTTGGATTCCTTGCGGGGGCGGTTGTGATGGTTGTCACAGTTCTCCTTGTTGAGCTCTTGGATACACGAGTGAAACGTCCAGAAGATATTGAGGACGTGATGCAAATTGCACTATTGGGAGTAGTTCCAAATTTGGATAAATTGAAATAGGAGAGAAAAATGCCAACGTTAGAAATTGCACAAAAAAAATTAGATTTGGCAAGAAAAGCAGAAGAATACTACAATGCCCTTCGCACCAATATTCAATTGAGTGGGAATAACTTGAAAGTGATTTCGATCACGTCTGTGAAACCGGGTGAAGGGAAGTCAACTACTTCTACAAATATTGCTTGGGCCTTTGCGCGTGCAGGATATAAGACATTGTTGATTGATGCGGATATCCGTAATTCAGTTATGTCAGGTGTTTTTAAATCACGGGAGAAGATTACAGGGCTAACAGAGTTCTTGTCAGGAACAACAGATCTATCACAAGGTTTATGTGAAACCAACATTGAAAATCTATTTGTTATCCAGGCAGGTTCTGTATCACCAAACCCGACAGCTTTGCTACAAAGTGAAAATTTTGCGACCATGATTGACACCTCGCGTAAGTACTTTGACTACATCGTCGTAGATACTGCTCCGATTGGAGTTGTTATTGATGCGGCGATTATCACGCAACAGTGTGACGCTTCTGTTTTGGTAACTGCTGCTGGTGAAACAAATCGTCGTGATGTCCAAAAAGCTAAAGAGCAACTCGAACAAACAAGCAAACCATTCTTAGGAATTGTGCTTAATAAATTGAATACCTCTGTTGAGAAATATGGGGGATATGGTGCTTATGGAAATTATGGTAAAAAATAACAAATAGTCTAGGGAAGATATTATGGAAGAAAAGGGATTGAAGATTACTTTGGCGGCAATCCAGAGTTTTCTTGTCATTTTATTAGCTTATTTACTTAGTTTTGTTAAGGAAACAGAGATTGTAAATACTTCTGTTATTATCTTGTTCATTCTTCATTTTTTTGTTTTTTACATCAGTGATTATGAGCATGATTTTTTTAAAAGGGGTTATTTAGCAGAGTTTATCAACACTGCAAAGTATATCGTGTTCTTTGCTTTAGCTATCAGTATTTCGAATTTTTTCTTAGAAGAGCGTTTTAGTATCTCTAGACGAGGAATGATTTATTTTTTGACAATACACTCTATTCTGTTGTATCTGTTGAATCTGTGTATTAAACGCTATAGGAAACGCATTTTTCCAAATCTCAAGGGGAGTAAGAAGATATTCTTGATAACAGCGACTTCCAGAGTTGAAAAAGTCATCGATAGGCTGATAGAGTCGGGAGAGATTTTTTGGAACTTGGTGGCGGTCAGTGTTTTAGACCAGCCTGATTTTCAGCATCAATCCTTAACCGTTGTACCTGCTGAGAACATCTTAGACTTTGCCACATATGAAGTTGTCGATGAGGTTTTTATTAATCTACCGAGTGAAGAGTATGACATCGGAGAGTTTATCTCACTTTTTGAAACAATGGGAATTGATGTGACAGTGAACCTGAATGCTTTTAATAACTATCTAGGTAGTGATAAAAAGATTCGTGGGATGGCAGGGCTGAATGTTATCACGTTTTCTACAAAATTTTATAAAACGAGTCATGTCATTGCCAAACGTTTCATTGATATTGTCGGTTCGATTGTCGGATTGATTATTTGTGGTTTGGTGAGCATTGTTTTGGTTCCGATGATCAGACAAGATGGTGGACCAGCGATTTTTTCTCAAACACGTATTGGAAAAAATGGTCGATATTTCACTTTCTATAAATTTAGATCTATGTGCGTGAATGCTGAGAAACGCAAACAAGAACTTTTGGCTCAAAATACTATGCAGGGTGGTATGTTTAAAATCGATGATGATCCTCGTGTCACTCCCATTGGTCGCTTTATTCGTAAGACCAGCCTAGATGAGTTGCCACAGTTTTGGAATGTTTTAATGGGGGATATGAGTCTGGTCGGGACCCGTCCCCCAACAGTGGATGAGTATGAAAAATATACACCTGAACAAAAACGTCGTCTCAGTTTTAAACCTGGTATAACAGGCTTGTGGCAAGTCAGCGGACGAAGTGAGATCAAGGATTTCGATGAAGTTGTTAAATTAGATGTGGCCTACATTGATGATTGGACAATTTGGAAAGATATTGAAATTTTATTGAAGACCGTTAAAGTTGTATTTATGAGAGATGGGGCGAAGTAATTTCTGACCTTTAGTCCTGTTAGGAGAGAAATGAAACAGTCAGTTTATATTATTGGTTCAAAGGGAATTCCTGCTAAGTATGGAGGATTTGAAACCTTTGTTGAAAAATTAACCGAATATCAAAACGACAGCGACTTACAATACTATGTTGCTTGTATGCGTGAAAATTCAGCTAAATCTGGCATCACGGAAGACCAGTTTGAGTATAATGGGTCCATTTGTTTCAACATTGATGTGCCTAATATTGGACCGGC
Source organism: uncultured Streptococcus sp. (assembly GCA_900546335.1). Classification (GTDB taxonomy): domain Bacteria; phylum Bacillota; class Bacilli; order Lactobacillales; family Streptococcaceae; genus Streptococcus. Next base: position 5,634 of record URCN01000042.1, on the reverse strand, counting down.
TCGTGCTATCGCTTACGATATTGCAGCGGTCAATAAGGCTATTGAATTGGCTAAGGAAAACAAGGACGAGGCTCCCATTTTTTACGTTCTAGCTTGTCGCATCGGGCCGTTTATTTCTGGACTTAAGAAAAAGATTCGTGCTATTGGTGGCCGTTTGCTGGTAAATCCAGATGGTCATGAATGGCTGCGAGCAAAATGGAGCCTGCCAGTTCGTAAGTACTGGAAATTCTCAGAGCAACTCATGGTCAAGCATGCTGATTTATTGGTATGTGATAGTAAAAATATCGAAAGATATATCCAAGAGGACTATAAACAGTACCAACCAAAGACCACCTATATTGCCTATGGAACGGATACTGTTCCTTCAAGCCTGAAGGCAGAAGATGCGAAAGTTCGGAACTGGTATCAGGAAAAAGGAGTTAGCGAAAATGGCTATTATCTAGTAGTGGGACGATTCGTTCCTGAAAACAACTACGAAACCATGATTCGTGAATTTATCAAGTCCAAGTCTAAGAAGGACTTTGTTCTCATCACAAATGTGGAGCAGAATAAATTTTACGATCAGTTGTTACAGGAGACTGGTTTTGACAAAGATCCTAGGGTCAAATTTGTCGGTACGGTCTATGACCAAGAGTTGCTCAAATACATTCGTGAAAATGCTTTTGCCTATTTCCATGGGCATGAGGTTGGAGGGACCAACCCTTCTCTACTGGAAGCTCTAGCATCTACAAAACTGAATTTGTTGCTAGATGTTGGCTTTAACCGTGAGGTTGGTGAAGATGGGGCTATTTATTGGAAAAAAGACGAGTTGGCACGCGTCATTGAGGAAGTGGAAGGATTTGATCAGGTGGCAATAACTGATTTGGATTTCAAGTCAAGCCAAAGAATCCTCTCAGCTTTCACATGGGAAAAGATTGTGTCAGATTATGAAGAAGTGTTTAAAGGGTAAAGAATGAAACGGATTTTATACTTGCATGCTGGTGCAGAAATGTATGGAGCAGATAAGGTTTTACTGGAATTGATCAAAGGATTAGATCGCCAAGAATTTGAAGCTCACGTCATCCTACCAAATGATGGTGTTTTAGTCGAGGCCTTGCGTCAAGTTGGAGCTCAGGTCAGCGTGCTGGATTATCCGATTTTACGAAGAAAGTATTTCAATCCCAAAGGCATTGCCGACTATATTTGCTCTTATAATTTCTATGCTAAGCAAATCGCCCTCTATGCTCGAGAACACAATATAGATATGGTTCACAATAATACAGCGGCTGTTTTGGAGGGCATTTATTTGAAACGCAAGCTCAAGCTGCCTTTGATTTGGCATGTTCATGAGATTATCGTCAAACCCAAAGCTATTTCTGACTTTATCAATATGCTCATGGGACGATATGCAGACAAGATTGTGACGGTGTCCCAAGCGGTCGCTAAACATATCAAGCAGTCTCCCTTTATCAAAGATAGCCAAGTGGAAGTGATTTATAACGGTGTCGATAATGCTGTCTATTATCCAATGGATGCGTCTTCTATTCGTGAAAAATTTGACATTGCGCAAGATGCACTTGTGATTGGCATGATTGGTCGGGTCAATGCTATTAAAGGACAAAATGATTTCATAGAAGCAGTCGAGCCACTTTTGGAAAAGAATGAGCAAGCGGTGGCTTTCCTGGCTGGAGGTGTTTTTCCTGGTGAAGAATGGCGCTTAGATGAACTAGATAAGAGAATAGCTTCTTCATCTGTTGTGTCACAAATTCATCGTATTGATTACTACGATAAGACTTCTGAACTTTATAATATGTTTGATATCTTTGTCTTACCAAGTATAAAACCTGATTCCCTACCTACAGTAGTCCTAGAAGCCATGGCTTGTTCAAAACCAGTTGTTGGTTATAACAATGGGGGAATAGCTGAAATGGTAGTAGATGACAAAAGTGGTTGCTTAGTCAAACCAAATTCTCCTCAAGAACTGTCTAATGCCATTTCTCTCTTACTAGATAGTTCTGAAAAAAGAGAAAAATTTGGGCGAGTAGGATATCAGAGACAAAAAGAGCTGTTTTCTTTGGAGAGTTACATCAAGAACTTCTCGGAATTTTATGATAATTTACAATAAGGGGTATAATGGAAAATTTAATCATTTTAGACAGTGAGCTACAAAAAAAGAATGAAGAGTATTACCAATCTCTTCATGGCGGGAGCCGAGTAGTTTATACCAACTATGAAAGTCCACTTATAAGAAGAGTACGTAATTTCAAATACATCGGTAGTGCTTTGTATCATTTTTTAATGTGGAAAATGTCCTATGATTATGCTCGGAAATTCATAAAATATGATGTCAAGAAAATTATTTGTGTAAATCCTCTTGTAGGTATCTTTTTAGGAATTTTAAATAAAAGTGGCAAGGAAATTACATTAGCAGGGTTTTTGTTTGAGAATAAGAAAAATAAAATCTATTATTATTTACGAAAGCAACTTGTGAAAAAGTCTTTCCAGAATATCAGTAATATCATAGTCTATGGTTCAAAAGAAATTCATTATTATTCGGAACTCTTTCCAGAATTTCAGGAGAAATTTAAATTTATTCATTACGGCTTAGATTATGATAATCAACTAACTTATCAAGGTTCTTTACCAACTAAGTATATCTTTTCAGGTGGAGGTAGTAACCGAGATTATGAGACTTTAGTCAAGGCAGTGGAGACTTCAACCCTTTCAATGCCGTGTGTGATTGCAACTCAGCCATGGAGAGTTCCTACGCATGGTTCAAACATTCAAGTTTTATCTGATGTAGTAGTAGAAACCTTTGGAGATGTATTAGCTAAGTCCGATTTCCTTGTCCTATCGTTAAAAGATATTGATTTATCCGCTGGTCATATGGTTATGCTTCAAGCAATGTCTCTAGGAGTTCCTATCATTGTGAATGATATTCCCTCTGTTCGAGATTATGTTGATGAATCTCTGGTGACTTTTTATCCTTCAGGGGATTTTGAGGCACTAGCACAGCTAATGGAACATTTCAATCCTATGGTTGATGATATTATTCAAAAAGTTGATAAAGCAAAGGCACTATACTTTGAACAATATACCTCTATAAAATTGATGGATAGACTATTGAATTTTTAAATAGGAGAGACTGAATGGTAGAAAAGATTGATTTTGTTGTCGCATGGGTTGATGGGAATGATTTGGTTTGGAGAGAAAAGAAAGCCCAATACGATGGCTCAATAAACACTTTTAAAGAGGGTATGAACTCAGAGAAATCCTATCGTGAATGGGGAACTTTTAAGTACTGGTTTAGAGGTGTGGAAAAATTTGCTCCTTGGGTCAATAAGATCTACCTTGTGACTGACCAGCAAAAGCCAAGCTGGTTAGAGTTAAACAGTGAAAAATTGGTCTTGGTAGATCATACAGAGATTATCTGTAATGACTATCTACCAGTTTTTTCTGCCAATCCTATTGAAAGCAATATCCATCGAATCCCTGGACTCTCTGAGCACTTTGTCTTTTTTAATGATGATATGTATTTGACGGCTCCAGTTGAGCCGATAGACTTTTTCTCGGAAGATGGTTTGCCAAAGTATGTTACAGCTTTAGCTCCTATTACAACGGAGAGATATGGAACTGGTCATTTCCAAATGAATGATATGGGAATTATCACTAGCCATTTTACAAAGGAAGAAATTTTTAGGAATGGACAATTTCTTTCCTTTAAGCATGGAATTAAACAAATTATCAAAACCCTACTATATGGAACTACTAAGTTTATCTGTGGTTTCTGGGAGAGTCATCTGCCCTATCCTCTACTAAAATCAACAATGGACTTGGTATGGGAAAAGGAAAAAGCAGTTTTGGAGACAACCTCAGCGAGTCGCTTCAGAAGTCCCTCTGATACCAATGTTTGGCTCTTTAAATATTGGCAGATCGCTAGTGGTCAATACGCTATCGGAAATCCTAAGTTAGGGGGACTCTTTTCTTTGGATAATGCCGGACCAGATTTTTGGAAGCTACTGAATTCTGGTAAATACCAAATTATGTGTATCAATGACGGACACAACGTTCAAGATGAGGAACAGGTGATGACAGACTTCGTCAAGGCTATGGACCAACTGCTTCCAGATAAAAGCTCATTTGAGATTTAAACTGAAAAAATAAGTAAGAGAAAGAAAAAATAGATGATTTCGGTAATTGTGCCTGTTTACAATGTGGAGGACTACCTTCATTATGCTATGGAGAGTTTGGAACATCAGACTTATAAGGATATGGAGGTCCTCTTGATTGATGATGGATCGTGTGATGGCTCAGGTCTCTTGTGCGACCAGTATGCCCAGCAGTATGATTGGGTGACGAGCTACCACAAGGTCAACGGTGGCTTATCTGATGCTCGCAACTACGGAGTCTTGAAGGCAAATGGTGACTGGATCACCTTCCTAGATCCGGACGACTATTTGGAACCTTGCGCCTTGGAACTGCTAGCAGAGCTACAAGAACGTACCCAAGCAGATATAGTTAGTGGGAAAGTGGAGCCGACAGCCCACTATCATCGTTATCAACATTTTCACTTGGATCAGCTTGATCTAGACCAGGTTAAAGTCTATGATAAGGCGAAGGCTCTTACTGAAATGCTCTACGGAGACCTTGTGACGGTCTCTGCTTGCGGGAAACTCTATCGGAAAGAACTTCTGGAGAAAGCTCCCTTCCCCAAGGGGCGCATCTACGAAGACCTCTATGTCATCAGTGAGCATCTCAACCAAGCCCAATCCGTGGCCTTGTACCATCTTCCGATTTACCATTATTACCATAGACTCGGTAGCATTACTGCCTCGGCTTTCACGCCTAAACAATACGAGTTTTATGAAGCAATTGATCATTTAAAAGAGGTTGTGAATGCAACCTATCCTGAGAATTCAGAACTCCTAGAAGCCATTATTTCTCGCTTCTTTACAGGAAGTCTTCTTATCTTTACGATGATTCGTGATGGAAATCCAACAGAGTTCAAGCGACTTCAAGAAAAAACGAAGTCATATTTGCCTCTTATTTTGAAGAATGCTAGAGTTAGTAAAAAACGTAAGATTCTCTATGTTTTGATTAGTAGGCATCCACGCCTTTATTTTTATTTTAAAAAGTGGAAAAAATAAACGACTGAATGAAAAAAGTATATTTTTCTAAGAACTTTAACAGGATTGGCCTTGCAGGATTTGTTATCTATTTTTGTGATGCACGTTTAAATGCTGTCTCAATCTTAGTAGCAACAGGAATTTTTCTATACTTTTATTATCGTAAACACATCAAATTGTTTTTGAAACCGATGAATTGGGATAAGATGTTCGTTTCAATTGAACTGTATACAAATGTCTTAATAAAATCGCATTCTCACAAACTTGTTAATATGTCTATATTTCGGGCAGGGGCTCTTCTGCTATGGGACAGTATAATCCCAATCGAATGAAATATCAACTGGAAAAATTAGAGAAAGTTGACCAGCTGATATCAATATGGAGCATTCATGATGAACAATTTGTTGATCAAATAAATCTCGTATTTTAATGAGTAATATTCAAAATATTTTAGCTCAAAAAACACCTCTTCTTTTAAACGGCAATATTTTGAAGAATTGTGTGTAAACAAAGAGATGGTTGTTTTGAC
>URCN01000041.1:0-13038 GCA_900546335.1 uncultured Streptococcus sp. | reverse complement strand
AAGCCAAGTAATTGACTTGGTTTTTGTACTCTCAAGATTTAAGTAACTGTACAACCGAATTCAAGTTCAGGATATTCAGATACAGTTTTTGTACTCTCAAGATTTAAGTAACTGTACAACTCCCAACGAACCAAGGCTCGTCATCAATTGGTTTTTGTACTCTCAAGATTTAAGTAACTGTACAACAAATCAGCCTTGGCATCCGCTGGCAATTCGTTTTTGTACTCTCAAGATTTAAGTAACTGTACAACATGGATGGTAGACCACTGGGTGAAGTAGTCGTTTTTGTACTCTCAAGATTTAAGTAACTGTACAACAGTTCTTATGCAATCTCGTAAGCCACTGGGTTTTTGTACTCTCAAGATTTAAGTAACTGTACAACACCTCATGCTTGAAGATGGCCGATTGGCTGAAAAAGAAAGTTTCAACATCGAGCCTAACGGATTGATCCCTACAAAATAATTTTTTAAAAATAGAAAGGAAATTTTCTAAAATATTGTTCGAATTGTAACCGCAGGCTCAGGCTTGCGGGCTTTTTTGTTTGCAATAATAAAAGCAGTGACGGAAATCACTGCTTATCAGCTGTAGCAAATTCATAAAGTTTTTCTGCTGTGAGAAGTGCCATTTTGTCCATGCTTGTTTTTCCTTTTCTGAGGTCAGAAACGGTAGTCCATGGCACACCGGCACCTTGTGAAATAGCAGATGTAGAAATAGAACTATTAAGTAATTCTTGAATAACTTTTCTCATATTTTTCTTTACCTCAATTTTTATCTTAATCATATTATATAACGGAGAACCGAGATGTCAAGCGTTTTGATAAATTATTTCTAAATATTTTCGCCCCAAACTTGCCCCCAAAAACTTATTTTTTTATAGTTTTTCTTTTTTTAAAAACCATGAATAACAACAAACCAGAAAGACTGATATATGTTATTATGTTTGCAGGGGGCATATAAACAGTGTAAAAAACCGCTCAGCAGAGCGGTTTTCGTCTATTCTTGCCTTTTTACAATACCCATGTACGGATGGCATGGGCTACGCCAGATTCGTCATTTGTTTTGGTGATGTATTTGGCGATTTTTTTGAGTTCTGGATTTCCATTTTCCATAACAACGGGGTTTCCAACAACTTCGAGCATGGCGCGGTCATTTTCTTCGTCTCCGATCGCCATGGTTTCTTCTTTGGTCAATCCAAGTTTTTCAGCTAAGTGAGTGATGGCTGAACCCTTGTCTACATTTTTTTTAAGGAGTTCGAGGTAGAAGGGAGCAGATTTGTTGATGGAGTAGCGCTCGTAAAATTCTGCTGGTATCTTTTCAATCGCAGCATCGAGAATTTCTGGTTCATCGATAAACATACACTTGACGATTTCCTTGTCAGCCATTTCTTCAGGAGTACGGTAGAAGATGGGCATGCTGACGAGGGTTGATTCGTGCACCGTGTATTTTCCGATATTACGATTGGCTGTGTAGATACCGTCCTTAGTAATAGCGTGCATGTGAACACCGAGCTTGCGACTGAGGAATTCCATATCTAGATAATCCTCATAGGTCAAGGATTCGCTGATAATCTCGTGGCCAGTAGCAGTTTCTTGGACAAGGGCACCATTGAAGGTCACTACATAGTCACCCTCGTCTCTTAACTGCAAGTCGTCCAGAAGTTTGGCAACACCTGCGATAGGTCGACCCGTTGCAATCACGATTTTGACACCAGCTTGTTTGGCGTCTTGGATGGCAGAAAAGACTTCCGGAGTGATTTTCTTTTTACTGTTAACCAGGGTACCATCGATATCGACGGCGATTAGTTTAATACTCATAAATTTCCTCTATTCGTTCTTATTTGGGGTAAAATGATCGTTCTCAATCAAGTGTAAAAATTGCTGGGTAACGCTTGCGAAGATGCTGTTTTGGTCCAACATTTCTTTTGGAAAATAGAAACGATTGTCCCCATGGCGGCTGCCAGCAAGGGATTGGACGATAGGAGACAGGCTAGAGAGTTCAGCCAGTTCTCCATTTTTTTGTAGAATCTCAATCTGTGTCCGTGGATTTTCAGATTCGGGACGATAGATATCATAAGGGAGGTCAAAGTTCTTATGAATAGCAGTGTAGTAGTCTGGATCAAAACCGATTTCTTCAACCAGTTGTCTCATGGTTGCGAGTTGGTCTTGGTCTTTTTCTGAAAAAGTAATGGATTTAAAGACCTTGCGGTTGACAAAACGTTGCGACAAGTCGGCTAGTATCTTGTCAGGACTGGTCATCCAGAGTTGGAAGTAGGTATTCATCACGCCGTCATCAAGTGCCAGATAGTCAGATAGAGTAACTTTCTTTTCAAAAAAAGGTAGCAAATGAGGAGAAGTGCGTGCAAAGAAATCCTTATCCTCAGGATAGAGTTCCTTGGCGCGTTTGAGAAGATTCTGTAGGAGAACTTCCATGGCGCGTGTTGCTGGGTGGAAATAAACCTGCATATACATCTGGTAGCGACTGAGAACATAGTCTTCGATGGCATGCATGCCATTGCGCTGAAAGGCAATCCCATTTTCGACAGGACGAATGACTCGGAGGATCCGTGTCAAGTCGAATTCCCCATAAGATGCTCCTGTAAAATAGGAGTCGCGCAAGAGATAGTCCATGCGGTCTGCATCAATCTGACTGGAAATGAGTTGTACGACCTGCTTGTTAGGATAGGTATGGTCAATGACACTGGCTACCTTTTCCGGAAAATCGGGTGCTACTTGTAGCAGAACTTGGTGAATCTCTGTCTCAGGACTTTGGATGATTTCCTGAGTAATGGCCTCATGATCTGTATCAAAGAGATGTTCAAAAGTATGGGAATAGGCACCATGACCAAGGTCGTGCAGGAGAGCAGCGGTCATGGTCAAGAGAGACTCAGCAGGATCCCATTCTTCAGGATATTTTTCTTCAAAAATCTCCGTGATACGACGAGCGATCTCATAGACTCCCAAACAGTGGGAAAAGCGACTGTGCTCCCCACCGTGGAAGGTATAGCTGGAAGTCCCTAGCTGTTTGATACGGCGGAGACGTTGAAATTCTTTTGTATTGATCAAGTCATAGATGACCTGATTATTTACATGGATATAGTTGTGAACTGGGTCACGGAATACTTTTTCGTTCATATGACCATTATAGCAAAATCCTGCTCTTTTTGGTAAAATAGTAGGACAAGAGAGAAGAAAGAGGAACTGATGTGAAGATTCGGATGCGAAATAGGATTCAGTTTGATGAGCAGTTGGAAGTAATTGACCAGCTTTATGACGTTGAAGTGCATGAAAAGGGAGATTATAGCTATCTGCTTTTCTACAATGAGGAAAAGGAAAAAGTGGTTCTCAAGTTTCATGATCAAGAACTGGTGATGACCCGCTTCTCGAGTCCCAAAACCATCATGCGTTTTTTAAGGGATAGTGATAGTTTAGCCTATATTCCTACTCCAATGGGGATGCAGGAGTTTATCATTCAAACGAATCACTACAAACTGGATGGGCAAAAGATTGAACTGGCCTATCAACTACAAAATCAAGAGGGACACCCCTTTGCCAGCTATCAATTAGAAATTACTTGGGGATAAGAAAAAGGTTGGCAAGAGCCAACCTTATTTGATATAGAGTTCTTGATTTTTTAGGACAATTTCTCGAACTGTAGCAAACTTCTTGAGTTTTTTAAGCTCTTCAGGATGGGTTACGAGAGTGATCACATAGCCCTCTTTGCCCATGCGACCTGTACGGCCAGCGCGGTGAGTGTAAGTTTCGATGTCTCTAGGAATATCAAAGTTTACGACACATTCTAGACTATCAATATCAATCCCACGTGCCAGAAGGTCAGTTGCAAGGAGCAGGGTTAGTTGCTTGTCTTTAAACTTTTCCAAGATAACTTTTCTAAACTTGACATTGACATCACTAGCAAGAGAAACAGCCAAGATATCACGATACTGTAGCTTTTCTTCTGCACTTCCAAGGTCTGATAGGCTGTTAAAGAAGACCAGACCACGGAAATCCTCAACATGAGCCAGCTTTCGTAGCATATCCACACGATGGCGTTGGTCCACCTGCATGTAGAAATGTTGGATGTTGTCCAACTTTTGGTCAGAAAGATCAATGGTGCGCGTGTTTGGAGCAATTTTTTCTTGGTCAAACTTGGTCGTCGCACTCATATAGATGAGTTGGTGGTCACGAGGTGCGTAGTGAGTGATTTTCTCGACAAAGTGAATCTGAGAATCATCGAGCAATTGGTCAAATTCATCTAGGATGATGGTTTCCACATTCATCATCTTGATTTTTTTCAATTTAATCAACTCAAAGATACGGCCAGGAGTTCCAATCAGAATTTCTGGTCCTTTTTTAAGGCGTTCAATCTGGCGTTTCTGACTCGAACCTGATAAGAAGAGCTGAGCAGTCAAGCCGATGGCTTCTGCCCACGTTTTACACACGTCAAAAATCTGTCCAGCAAGTTCTGTATTTGGTGCTAGGATCAAGAGCTGTTGGGCTTTTTTCTTTTGTAGTCTGAGAAGACTTGGCAGGAGGTAAGCTAGGGTCTTACCAGTTCCTGTTGGACTCACTCCCAGGAGGTTTTCTCCAGCAAGTATTGGCTCAAATAGTTGAGTTTGAATGGGGGTAAATTCTTGGAAACCGAGTTGGTCACTTAGTTCTTGCCATTCAGTAGGTAGTTTGGTTTTCATTTTTCTGCCTCAAATCTAATGCCAGCAGTCTGGCGCATGGTATAGAGTAAATCATGAACAGAGCTTGCATCATCCAGCCAAGTCTGGTTGCTGGTCTGGTCTGGTTGCTGGATCATCTGAGCAAACGCAGCGACTTCCTCAGTCATTGTATGTGGAGCTTGTTGGATAGGGAGTTGAACTTGATTTCCTCGGTGGTCGGTAAAAATAGCTGAGCAAACATGCTCAATCGTGTTGAGGGTCAAGGTTCCATCTGCTGTGTAGATCTCGCAAGGAAGATTGGAAGTGATGTTTTTCCCAGCCTTGATATGAACTTGAAAGTTAGGGTAGAAGAGGATACCGTCCCCATTTAGGTCAATGCTATTGTCGAGCTGTTGAGCCTGATAGGTTGCGTTCTGAGCTTTTCCAAAGAGGCGAACGGCAGCATAGAGAGGATAAATCCCCAAGTCCATAAGAGCTCCACCAGCAAAACGGTCTGAAAAGACATTTGGCGTCTGTCCTGCCAACAAGTCCGGCATCTTGGAAGAATACTTGGCATAGTTGAAATCAGCTCCTAAGATTTGCTTGTCTGTCAAAAAATTCTTAATAGTGGTAAAAGCTTCCTCGTGGTAGTTTCGTGCCGCTTCAAAGATAAAACAGTGATTTTTCTCAGCTGTTTGTTTCAAATCTAGCCATTCTTGTGGCTGAGTGACAGCTGGCTTTTCAAGAATGACGTGCTTACCAGCAGACAAGGCAGCCTTGGCTTGAGCAAAATGCAAGGAGTTTGGACTAGCGATATAGACTACGTCAAAGGAAGACTTAAAGAAGTCTTCTAATTGATTAAAGAGTTGGATATCCTGATACCGAGAAGCAAAGGTTGCGGCAGTTTCTAGTTTTCTAGAGTAGACAGCAACCAGCTGGTATTCTCCGCTAGCATGGGCTGCTTCTACGAAATGATGGCTGATAGCACCTGTTCCGATGACACCTAATTTAAGCATAGATACTCCTTTTCCGACTTCAAATCCTTCCTTCATTATAACATAGAAAAGAAAGACTATCCAACAGATGGTAAAAATTTTCAAATGGACTACGCTTTTCTCAAAGAAAGTGGTACAATATTGAAATGAGTAAATGAAACTGAAATGGGAGTGAAAATGAGATTATTGCCAATAAGAAAAATATCTCGTCAGTCTAAAAGACTAGCGCTTTTTTTGACCTTTTGTGCAGGATATGTCGATGCCTATACCTTTATCGTGCGAGGGAATACCCTTGTGGCTGGACAAACTGGGAACGTGGTTTTTCTCTCTGTAGGACTCATTCAACAAAATGTATCGGACGCCAGTGCCAAAGTAATGACCTTGTTTTCCTTTATGATGGGTGTCTTTTTTCTGACATTATATAAGGAAAAACTACGAATTGTTAAAAAGCCGATTTTGTCCTTGATTCCTCTTGCAGTCCTATCTCTAATTATAGGCTTTGTGCCGCAAACGGTTGATAATATCTATCTCGTACCGCCATTGGCCTTTTGTATGGGATTGGTGACAACTGCTTTTGGAGAAGTTTCGGGAATCGCCTATAATAATGCCTTTATGACAGGGAATATCAAACGAACGATGTTGGCTTTTGGAGATTATTTCCGGACTAAGCATACGCCTTTTCTACGAGAGGGCTTGATTTTTGTTAGCTTACTTAGCAGTTTTGTCTTCGGAGTTGTTTTTTCAGCTTATTTGACGATTTATTTTCAGGAGAAGACAATTCTAGGTGTTCCTTTTATGATGAGTATCTTTTACTTCAGCATGCTTTTTGCTTCATGGAGAAAAAAAGGAGAGAAAAAGCTTAAATTTGATTGATTTCGCTTGTAAGAAAAAAGAAGATATGCTATACTTGAAGAGTTGACTATGCACAATCCTGTGCAACCGCACGAACATCGTTTGCTCGTCGTATAACAAATTTAAACTTTGTTATGCTTAGAGCTCTTCTTTTAAGTGGTTCGTCCCACGATGCTAGGCGAGTCTTCACAAAAATACGGGGAAACCCTAAAAATCATAGGAGGTGCATAATGAGCACATACGCAATTATCAAAACTGGCGGAAAACAAGTTAAAGTTGAAGTTGGTCAAGCAGTTTACGTTGAAAAATTGAACGTTGAAGCTGGTCAAGAAGTTACTTTTAACGAAGTTGTTCTTGTTGGTGGTGAAAACACTGTTGTCGGAACTCCACTTGTTGCTGGAGCTACTGTAGTTGGAACTGTTGAAAAACAAGGAAAACAAAAGAAAGTTGTTACTTACAAGTACAAACCTAAAAAAGGTAGCCACCGTAAACAAGGTCACCGTCAACCATATACAAAAGTTGTCATCAACGCGATCAACGCTTAATTTTAAGGAGAACACATGATACAAGCAGTCTTTGAGAGAGCCGAAGATGGCGAGCTGAGGAGTGCGGAAATTACTGGACACGCCGAAAGTGGCGAATACGGCTTAGATGTCGTGTGTGCATCGGTTTCTACGCTTGCCATTAACTTTGTCAATTCCATTGAGAAATTTGCAGGCTACGAACCAATCTTAGAATTAAACGAAGATGAAGGTGGTTATCTAAAGGTTGAAATACCAGCGGATCTTCCTTCACACCAGAGAGAAATGACCCAGTTATTCTTCGAATCATTTTTCTTAGGTATGGCAAACTTATCGGAGAACTCATCTGAGTTCGTCCAAACCAGAGTTATCACAGAAAACTAACACGGAGGAAAACATTATGTTAAAAATGACTCTTAACAACTTGCAACTTTTCGCCCACAAAAAAGGTGGAGGTTCTACATCAAACGGACGTGATTCACAAGCGAAACGTCTTGGAGCTAAAGCAGCTGACGGACAAACTGTAACAGGTGGATCAATCCTTTACCGTCAACGTGGTACACACATCTATCCAGGTGTAAACGTTGGACGTGGTGGAGACGATACTTTGTTCGCTAAAGTTGAAGGCGTAGTACGCTTTGAACGTAAAGGACGCGATAAAAAACAAGTTTCTGTTTACCCAATCGCAAAATAAAAAGGTTCAGTGAACCTTTTTATCCCGAGCCTTAAAATGAAAAGGCGAGGAAGCTACAAGTAGCATAAAATAAGGCTTTCCGAGTTTTCGGAGAGCCTATTTTTTTGTTTTGATACCCATTTTGAATTTAATAGAGAATAGTTAGATTTAAACTTGCGATGGACACTTTTTTCTTTTTTGGAAAAGTTCTGAAATATGGTATAATGAACAGATAGAGAAGTTGGGGGTAAAAGATGAACATTCAACAATTACGCTATGTTGTGGCTATTGCCAATAGTGGTACTTTCCGTGAAGCTGCTGAAAAGATGTATGTTAGTCAGCCGAGTCTGTCTATTTCTGTGCGCGATTTGGAAAAAGAGCTTGGGTTTAAGATTTTCCGTCGAACTAGTTCGGGAACGTTTTTGACCCGTCGTGGTATGGAATTTTATGAGAAAGCGCAAGAATTGGTCAAAGGCTTCGATGTTTTTCAAAATCAGTATGCCAATCCTGAGGAAGAAAAGGATGAATTTTCCATTGCCAGTCAGCACTATGACTTCTTGCCACCAACGATTACGGCCTTTTCAGAGCGTTATCCTGATTATAAGAACTTTCGTATTTTTGAGTCTACTACAGTTCAAATCTTAGACGAAGTGGCTCAAGGACATAGTGAGATTGGGATTATCTACCTCAACAACCAAAATAAAAAGGGCATCATGCAAAGGGTTGAAAAGCTTGGTTTAGAAGTTATTGAACTAATTCCTTTCCAGACTCACATTTATCTTCGTGAAGGGCATCCTTTAGCACAGAAAGAGGAATTGGTCATGGAGGATTTAGCGGATTTACCAACGGTTCGTTTTACTCAGGAAAAGGATGAGTATCTATACTATTCAGAGAACTTTGTCGACACAAGCGCGAGCTCGCAGATGTTTAATGTGACCGACCGTGCTACTTTGAATGGTATTTTGGAGCGGACGGATGCCTATGCGACAGGTTCAGGATTTTTAGATAGTGACAGTGTCAATGGCATCACAGTCATTCGTCTCAAGGATAATCTAGATAATCGCATGGTCTACGTCAAACGGGAAGAGGTGGAGCTTAGCCAAGCTGGGACTCTTTTCGTTGAGGTTATGCAAGAATATTTTGATCAAAAGAGGAAATCATGAAAAAAAGAGGAATAGTAGCAGTCATTGTACTGCTTTTGATTGGGCTGGATCAGTTGGTCAAAAATTATGTTGTCCAGCAGATTCCACTGGGTGAGGTGCGTTCGTGGATCCCCAATCTCGTTAGCTTGACCTACCTGCAAAATAGAGGGGCAGCCTTCTCCATGCTACAAGATCAGCAGTGGTTATTTGCTGTCATTACACTGGTCGTCATGGTAGGAGCCATTTGGTATCTACATAAACACATGGAGGATTCTCTCTGGTTGGTTTTTGGACTGACTTTGATAATCGCTGGAGGTCTGGGCAACTTTATCGACAGAATGAGTCAAGGTTTTGTGGTGGATATGTTTCACCTAGACTTTATCAACTTTGCGATTTTCAATGTTGCTGACAGCTATTTGACAGTTGGTGTCATTGTTTTATTGATTGCAATGCTTAAAGAGGAAGTAAATGGAAATAAAAATTGAAACTGGTGGGCAACGTCTAGACAAGGCTCTGTCGGACCTGACAGAATTGTCACGCAGTCTCGCGAATGAACAAATCAAGGCTGGACAAGTTTTGGTGAATGGGCAAGCCAAGAAAGCCAAATACACTGTCCAAGAGGGGGATATCGTCACCTACCATGTGCCAGAACCAGAGGTTTTAGAGTATGTGGCTGAGAATCTGCCACTCGAGATCATCTACCAAGATGAGGATGTAGCCGTTGTTAACAAACCTCAAGGCATGGTGGTCCATCCCAGCGCCGGTCATATTAGTGGAACCTTGGTCAATGCCCTCATGTACCATATCAAGGACTTGTCAGGTATCAATGGTGTTCTGCGTCCAGGAATCGTTCACCGCATCGACAAGGACACGTCTGGTCTCCTCATGATTGCAAAAAATGATGAGGCCCACTTGGCACTTGCCCAAGAGCTAAAAGATAAGAAGTCTCTACGTAAATACTGGGCAATTGTTCACGGTAATCTGCCAAATGATCGTGGTGTGATTGAAGCCCCGATTGGTCGTAGTGAAAAAGACCGTAAGAAACAGGCTGTGACTGCTAAAGGGAAGCCGGCAGTGACGCGTTTTCAAGTCTTGGAACGCTTTGGGGATTATAGTTTGTTAGAGTTGCAACTGGAAACAGGGCGTACTCACCAAATCCGTGTTCATATGGCTTATATTGGCCATCCAGTCGCTGGTGATGAAGTCTATGGTCCTCGTAAGACTTTGAAAGGACATGGACAATTTCTCCATGCTAAGACTCTAGGCTTTACCCATCCGAGAACAGGTGAAACCTTGGAATTTACAGCAGATATTCCAGAGATTTTTAAGGAAACGCTGGAAAGATTGCGTAAAGCTGAGAATAGATAAAAGAGTTGAGATGACTGTCTCAACCTTTTTATTTCAAGTCTTTTCTATTTTAAAGTATTCATGTTATAATGGATAAATATGAAGAATCGGAGTGAGAATATGAAGTACAAACGAATCGTCTTTAAGGTGGGGACTTCCTCCTTGACAAATGAAGACGGGAGTTTATCAAGGAGTAAAGTAAAGGCAATTACCCAGCAATTGGCTATGCTGCATGAGGATGGACATGAGTTGATTTTAGTGTCATCTGGGGCAGTAGCGGCAGGTTTTGGAGCTTTGGGTTTTAAAAAACGTCCAACCAAGATTGCAGATAAACAAGCTTCGGCTGCAGTTGGTCAGGGACTTTTGTTGGAGGAATATACAACCAACCTCCTCATGCGCCAGATCGTTTCTGCACAAATCTTGCTGACACAGGATGATTTTGTAGATAAACGTCGCTATAAGAATGCCCACCAGGCCTTGTCTGTATTGCTTCATCGTGGTGCAATTCCCATCATCAATGAAAATGACAGTGTCGTTATTGATGAGCTCAAGGTTGGGGACAATGACACTCTGAGTGCCCAGGTAGCGGCGATGGTTCAGGCGGATCTCCTGGTTCTCTTGACTGATGTGGACGGCCTCTATACTGGCAATCCTAATTCGGATTCAACAGCCAAACGTTTGGAGAAAATCGAGACTATCAATCGTGAGATTATTGATATGGCTGGTGGGGCAGGTTCGTCAAACGGTACTGGGGGTATGCTGACAAAAATCAAAGCTGCAACTATTGCGACGGAGTCAGGGGTACCAGTCTATATCTGCTCCTCCTTGAAATCAGATGCCCTGATTGAGGCAGCTGAAGAAACTAGGGATGGTTCCTTCTTTGTTGCGCAAGAGAAGGGACTTCGTACCCAGAAACAATGGCTGGCCTTCTATGCTCAAAGTCAGGGAACGATTTGGGTAGATGGTGGAGCTGCAGAGGCACTTTCAAAAAACGGGAAAAGTCTCCTTTTATCAGGCGTGGTAGAAGTGGAAGGAAACTTCTCTTACCACGATATTGTAACAGTGGCTGATAAAGAAACAGGTCAATCTCTTGGAAAGGGACGTGTCCAATTTGGCGTCTCAGCTCTAGAAGATATGCTCCGTTCTCAAAAAGCTAAGGGAGTCTTGATTCACCGTGATGACTGGATTTCCATCACTCCTGAAATCCAGCTGCTCTTTACAGAATTTTAGAGGTGAACGATGGTAAGTACACAAGAACAATTCGAACAGGTACAGGCTGTTAAGAAATCAATCAATACTGCCAGCGAAGCAGTGAAAAACCAAGCCTTGCTAGCTATGGCTGATCATTTATTGGCGGCTACTGAGGAGATTTTAGTGGCAAATGCCCTCGATATGGCAGCGGCCAAGGGGAAAATCTCAGATGTTATGCTAGATCGTCTTTATTTGGATGAGGGACGTATAGAAGCGATGGCAAGAGGGATTCGTGAAGTGGTTGCTTTACCAGATCCT
Organism: uncultured Streptococcus sp.; assembly: GCA_900546335.1. Taxonomy (GTDB): domain Bacteria; phylum Bacillota; class Bacilli; order Lactobacillales; family Streptococcaceae; genus Streptococcus. The sequence goes on along the minus strand of URCN01000041.1, from coordinate 1,354 downwards.
ATTGGTGAGGTCCTAGAAACAAGTCAGCTTGAAAATGGCTTGGTTATTACTAAGAAGCGTGTGGCCATGGGGGTTATTGGGATTATCTATGAAAGCCGTCCGAATGTAACTTCTGATGCGGCTGCCTTGGCTCTCAAAAGTGGCAATGCGGTCGTTCTTCGTAGTGGGAAGGACGCCTATCAAACAGCTCATGCTATTGTCACAGCCTTGAAGAAGGGCTTGGAGACAACGACCATACATCCAGAGGTGATTCAACTAGTGGAAGATACCAGTCGTGAAAGTAGCTATGCTATGATGAAGGCTAAGGGCTATTTAGATCTTCTCATTCCTCGTGGAGGTGCTGGTTTGATCAATGCGGTGGTTGAAAATGCTATTGTGCCTGTTATCGAGACAGGAACTGGGATTGTACATGTCTATGTGGATAAGGATGCCGATGAAGACAAGGCTCTGTCTATCATCAACAATGCTAAAACCAGTCGTCCTTCTGTCTGCAATGCTATGGAGGTCTTGCTGGTTCATGAAGACAAGGCAGCACGTTTTCTTCCTCGCTTGGAGAAAGTGCTGGTTACAAGTCGGAAAGAAGCTGGACTGGAACCAATTCAATTCCGCTTGGATAGCCAAGCAAGTCAGTTTCTTTCAGGTCGAGCAGCTGAGGCACAAGACTTTGACACCGAGTTTTTAGACTATATCCTAGCGGTTAAGGTTGTGAGTAGTTTAGAAGAAGCGGTTGCGCATATTGAAGTCCACAGTACCCATCATTCGGATGCCATTGTGACGGAAAATACTGAAGCTGCAGCTTACTTTACAGATCAAGTGGACTCTGCAGCGGTTTATGTCAATGCCTCGACTCGTTTCACTGATGGTGGCCAGTTTGGTCTTGGATGTGAGATGGGGATTTCTACTCAGAAACTGCATGCGCGTGGGCCTATGGGCTTGAAAGAGTTGACCAGCTACAAGTATGTGGTTACTGGTAACGGACAGATAAGGGAGTAAGAGATGAAGATTGGATTTATCGGTTTGGGGAATATGGGAGCTAGCTTGGCTAAGGCTGTTGTGCAGGCCAAGACGGGTGCTCAGATTCTCCTTGCCAATCGTAGTCAAGCAAAAGTAGATGCTTTCATTGCCAACTTTGGTGGTCAGGCTTCCAGCAATGACGAAATCTTCGCAGAAGCAGATGTGATTTTTCTAGGTGTTAAGCCTGCTCAGTTCTCAGACTTGCTTTCTCAATACCAGACCATCCTTGAAAAGAGAGAAAGTCTTCTTTTGATTTCCATGGCAGCTGGATTGACTTTGGAAAAACTGGCTAGTCTTTTTCCAAGTCAGCACCGAATTATTCGTATGATGCCACATACCC
>URCN01000040.1:0-13388 GCA_900546335.1 uncultured Streptococcus sp. | reverse complement strand
CCTGACGTTTAATGATTAATTCATCCAAGATGCTCGCAAAATAGATAATTTCCTGAATACTATAAAATTGCTCAGTCTGCTTAGAGTAAGCTTGAAAAATTTTTTGAGAAATTTCCAAAGCTTGCTTACTAGTATTAGGCAAATTTTCAATGTTTTGCTCCTGACCTATAAGAGATAATAAGATTGCAAAAAACATCTTCATCCTAGCATCCATATCTGGAAAACCTGACAGTTGCTTATTAACAATCTGACTGGCCAGCCGAGTCCTATCTGCTTCTAAAATATCAAAGCTTCCAAAATTACCAGTTGAAAAATCTGCTACTGAGATACAGTTTGTCAGTAAAATAGCCAAAAATCTTCTCTTACTAACTGAATCACCAGAAATGCGATACCCCTTTTGCCGTTCAATTTTCAGATCAAAGTCTAAAAGACGCTTATCTATATCTGAAATATCCTGAATAATAGTTACATTACTAACTTTCGTGCACTCTTGCAAGGCTTCATTAGTGACATAACCATTCTCAGTCAGAAAGCGATAGGTAATCAACTCTTGTCTTTCTTGAGGACTATACTCAACTAACACTTCAAGTTCTGTCGGTAGATCATCCAGTTCGCCAGTCAAAATATAGTATTTCCCATGCTTCGTTATTTCAATCCCATATTGCTCTATGCTATCTGTCAAATCTGATAAAGTCCGATAAATTGTTCTAGATGAGACCTGTAAGATTTCAGTCATGTCTTGCATTGAAAGCTTCCCTACATGTAGGAAAGCCTTCAATAATTGTTCTTCTCGTTTGGTTAATAGCATTCGTAATTTAGAAACCTCTAGTTCTATTTATACATTCTAGCTACCATTTTATCATATTCTGGTGTTGTTACTAAACTATCCACAATAAGAAATTGAGAATTCGGTGCTGCTTGTTGCACTTCTGCCTGTAAAGCAATAGTTGTTACAATCATTATGTTTTTAGAATTAAATTCACCTAATTCTGAAATTTTAGCAGTAGAAACTGGAATACGAATATTCTTGTTTCTAAAGATAGCCCGAATCGTTTCACAGCCCATAGTTGCAGATCCCTGTGCTTTACCATAAGCAACTACTACAGCATCAATATGGTTAAGGTCAATTTCCTGACTATCTACTGGTGCTGAAATTGGTATATCTCCTTCAATTTCTGCTATTGGAGAAGCTCCTGTTAATGAAGCTACAATTTCATCATAACGAGGGGACGCTAAGAAATTATCGACAGAAACATGAATAGCACTTGGACTCTTGCCTTTAGCTCTTGGTGTCAGTTCTTCCTGAGTAACAATTAATGTTTTTGGTGTATCAACCAAATTTGAGATGGCCTGATTAGATACTGGAATTCCCAGACCTGCTTTTTTAACCTTATCACGGAGAATACTAGCTCCCATCGCAGAGCTTCCCATGCCAGCATCACAAGCAAAAATAATTTTCTCTACTGAATCTCTTGAAATGTTTGTGTCTACAGCAACTGGAACTACTTGCCCCTTAGATTTAGCCTTTGCAGCTTGAGTAGCAGCTTGAGCAGCTTCTAACGAATCATCACTCGACTTATCTGCACGTAGGATAAGAGCTGCTACAAGGAAAGAGACAATTGCTCCCACTAATACCCCAAGCAGGACATTAAGATGAGGCCACATACCTTTTGGAGCCATAGCCATAATCGCAATGATAGATCCTGGAGAAGCTGGAGATTTAAGACCAGCATCTAAAAATTGGAATGTAAAGGTACCTGACACACCTCCAGCAATCGCAGCTAGGAAAAGAACTGGCTTCATCATAACATAAGGGAAGTATATTTCATGGATACCACCGAAGAAATGGATAACCATTGCTCCCCAAGAAGAAGATTTCGCAGAACCCTTACCAAACAAGGCGTAAGCCAAAAGGATACCCAGACCTGGTCCAGGATTAGCCTCTAAGAGGAAGAGAACAGATTTACCAGCTTGAGATACTTGCTCAGCTCCCAGAGGTGTAAAGATTCCATGATTAAGAGCATTGTTAAGGAAAAGTACCTTTGCTGGTTCGATGATAATGTTTGCCAAAGGTAGAAGTTTAGCATTGACAATAGCCTCAACACCATTTCCAACAGCTCCAGTAAGAGTCGATACCACTGGACCGATCGCGTAGAAAGCCAAAAGCAATAATGCAAAACCAACTAGACCAGCTGAGAAGTTATTAACTAACATTTCAAATCCGGGACGAATTTTTTCCTGGAACTTCTCATCAAATTTCTTGATAGCCCAGGCTCCCAGTGGCCCCATTACCATAGCTCCGATAAACATTGGAACACTAGAACCTGTAATTGCACCAACAGTAGCAATAGCCCCTACGACGGCACCACGTTGTCCATAAATTACATAACCACCTGTATAACCAATTAGAGTCGGCAGTAGATAAGTCAACATAGGAGCAACAATGGCAGCCAATTGTTCATTTGGTAGATAGCCATCAGGAATGAAGAGGGCAGTTAACACTCCCCAAGCAATAAAAGCCCCAATATTGGGCATAACCATGTTTGAAAGTGATGTTCCAAGTTTTTGAACTCTAACCTTCAAAGATACTTTTTCTTCCATTAGGATTTTCCTCCTTTTCTTTAAATCTAGTATATACAAAAATGAAAACGCTTAAAACTAAAGCTTTGTCACAGATTTTGTGCCAAAAAATCAACTTTTGTCACAAAATTCTTTTTTTATGCCTTATTACAAAACAAAATGTACCGAAAACCGCATCAAAAATTTAAATTATGAGTTATAAAAAATAGGCCGTAAAATCTAAGAGATAACCCTCCCAGTCTTACGCCTATTGTCCATCTATTTATTATTCAACTGTAACGGCCTTAGCCAAATTGCGTGGCTTATCTACATCCAGTCCACGGTGAAGTGAAGCGTAGTAAGCAATCAATTGAGTAGGAATAACCATAGAAATACTAGATAGATATGGATGAACTTTGTTGACAATAATATCATCCCCTTCTTTTTCTATTCCTTCTTCCACAATAGTCAGAACATTAGCACCACGAGCTACTACTTCAGAAACATTCCCACGAGTATGAGAAGCAACGGTTGGATTGTCAGAAATCAACGCAATAACAGGTGTACCATCTTCTATTAAAGAGATGGTTCCATGTTTGAGCTCTCCAGCCGCAAAACCTTCACATTGAATATAAGAAATTTCCTTAAGTTTTAGGCTAGCCTCCATAACTACATAGTAGTCCTGACCACGTCCAATGTAGAAAGCATTACGAGTTGTTTCTAAGAGTCCTCTAACCTTTTCTTCAATCAATTCTTTCTCTGAAAGTGTAGACTCAATAGACTGAGCTACAATTGAAAGTTCACGCACTAAATCAAACTTTTTAGCTTTTTCATTACCATTAGCTTCACCAACTGCCTTAGCAAGAAATGCTAATGTCGCCACTTGTCCTGTATAAGCCTTAGTTGAAGCTACAGCAATTTCTGGACCAGCATGCAATAACATAGTATAAGTTGCTTCACGAGATAGTGTAGAGCCTGGAACATTAGTTACAGTTAAACTTGGAATTCCCATTTCATTAGCTTTTACTAAAACTTGACGACTATCAGCAGTTTCACCTGACTGACTAAGCAAAATAAACATTGGTTTTTTGCTCAGTAGCGGCATAGCATAACCCCATTCAGATGCAATACCCAATTCCACAGGCGTATCAGTTAATTCTTCTAGCATAGTTTTAGAAGCATAACCTGCATTATAAGAAGTTCCAGCTGCAATGATATAAATTCGATCTGCCTCCTGAACCGCTTTAACAATCTCAGGATCCACAACCATCTGTTGATTCTCATCAGAGTATGTGTTGATTAGCTTACGCATCACAGTTGGCTGTTCATCGATTTCTTTGAGCATATAGTATGGATAAGTCCCCTTACCGATATCGGACAGATCTAGCTCAGCAGTGTAGCTTTCACGCTCCAGAGTATGCCCGTCATAATCCTGCACTTCCACACTGTCTTTACGGACAATAACCAGCTCTTGGTCATGAATTTCCATAAACTGACTTGTCTCGCGAATCATGGCCATAGCATCCGAGCAGACCATATTGTAGCCTTCACCAAGACCAATCAAAAGTGGTGATTTATTCTTCGCTACATAGATAACATCTGCATCTTCTGAATCCACCAAAGCAAAGGCATAAGAACCACGGATGATATGAAGGGCTTTTTTGAAGGCTTCAAGAACTGACAAACCATCTTCTTCAACAAATTTCCCAATCAAGTGAACAGTGATTTCCGTATCTGTTTGCCCCTTAAAGTGGTGACCTGCAAGGTATTTTTCCTTGATTTCAAGGTAGTTTTCAATCACTCCATTGTGCACCAAGACAAAACGTCCAGTCTCAGAGCGGTGTGGGTGAGCATTGTCTTCCGTTGGTTTCCCATGAGTCGCCCAACGCGTATGACCGATACCAGTTATTCCCTCAACACCAGTAGTTTTAGCAGACAATTCTGCTATACGACCGACAGCCTTGACTAGATGATTTTCAGCACCACCTAGGACAAAAATCCCCGCAGAATCATAACCACGGTATTCGAGCTTTTCAAGCCCTTGAATCAAAATATCAGTTGCATTTGTGTTTCCAACAACACCAACAATTCCACACATAGTATATACGACACAGACTAGCTGTGCTTTCTCCTTAAATTGGTATAGTCTGATTTCCCTTTTACATAATCAGTAAAGACAGTATATACTTGTTTTTCTCACTTGTCAAGGATAAAAATTGGTATAGTTTTTCCATCTGGTATTTTATCAAGATTTCACTTGATACCTGACAAGTCAGCATCAATTACTTATAATAAAAAGAGGAGGTATTTGCCATGTGGTTTTTCTTCGCACTTTTATCAGCTGTCTTTGCAGCCCTAACGTCAATTTTAGCCAAGATTGGGATTGAGGGAGTTCCATCCAATCTAGCAACTGCTATTCGTACAGTCGTCGTCATTCTTATGGCCTGGGCCATGGTTTTCTTGACCAATAGTCAAACCGAAATTGTCAACATCAGTAGAAAAAGTTGGCTCTTTCTCATCTTATCAGGCTTGGCCACTGGCGCCTCCTGGCTCTGCTACTACAAGGCCCTACAGATGGGCAATGCGACTGAGGTATCTGCTGTCGATAAATTCAGCCTCGTCATTACCCTCGTTCTAGCCTTTTTCTTCCTACAAGATATCCTGACGTTTAAAACAATTATTGGCTGTATCCTGATTACGATTGGGACCTTGGTGATGATATTGTAATAAAAAGTGAGATGAACGCCATCTCACTCTTTTTATTCTTAAAATCCATTATGATCACTTAGTTCCTTGAACCAGTGGCCTGATTTTTTCAAGCGGCGTTCTTGGGTTTCCAAGTCAAGTTCAACCAGACCGTAGCGGTTTTTATAACTGTTGAGCCATGACCAGCAGTCGATAAAGGTCCAAATCAAGTAACCCTTACAGTTGGCCCCGTCTTCAATGGCACGGTGAAGTTCACGCAGATGTCCTTTGACAAAGTCGATACGATAGTCGTCCTGAATCATGCCATTCACACGGAATTTATCTTCACCCTCAACACCCATGCCGTTTTCGGTCAGCATCCACTCAATATTAGCATAATTTTCCTTGATATTTTGAGCGATATCATAAATCCCCTGCTCGTAGATTTCCCAACCGCGGTGAGGATTGATTTTACGGCCCGGCATGATATAAGGCTCATAGAAGTGTTCTGGCAAGAGGGGACTGTCTGGATGTTTAGCAAAACGCGGCGCCATAACGCGCAAAGGTTGGTAGTAATTGACTCCAAGAAAGTCCACTGTGTGCTCCCGAATGACTTCCAACTCTTCTGCTGTAGAATCTGGTAGTAAATCATGCTCAGCTAAAATTTCCACCAATTCCTCTGGATAAGTTCCCAAGACAGATGGATCTAGGAAAGATTGGGCCTGGAAGAGATCGGCTATACGAGCAGCTTTGACATCCGCAGGATGCTGGCTACGTGGATAGGCTGGTGTCAAGTTAAGTACAATCCCAATCTTAGAGCCAGGCAGAATCTCATGACAGGCCTTAACCGCAAGACTACTAGCCAGTTGCGTATGATAGGCAACCTTAACCGCTGCTTTGGCATCCACCTTGTGAGGGTAATGGGCATCGTAAAAATAACCAAATTCTACAGGGACGATGGGCTCGTTAAAGGTAATCCATTGGTCCACCAAGTCACCGTAAGTCTCAAAACAAAAACGAGCATAGTCTTCATAGGCTGAGACAGTCGCCTTATTTTCCCAGCCATCCCCATCTTCTTGTAGAGCAAATGGCAGGTCAAAGTGATAGAGATTAACTAAGAGACGAATTCCCTTGGCCTTAATGGCTTCAAAGACCTGACGGTAGAAAGCCACCCCTTGCGGATTGACCTCTCCACGGCCTTGTGGGAAAATGCGAGACCACTGGATAGAAGTTCGGAAGGCTGTATGCCCAGTCTCTACCAGAAGCTCAATATCCTTTTCCCAGTTTTCATAGAAAGTCGATGTTTTGTCAGGTCCAATCCCATTGTAGTAGCGATTGGGCTCCACCTGATACCAATAATCCCAGAGATTATCTCCTTTACCATCACCAAGCACTCGTCCTTCTGTCTGTGGTCCAGAAGTGGAGGAACCCCAAACAAAATCCTTTGGAAATTTTAGCATAGCTTTACCTCTTCGTTTACTCATTTTCCCCATTATATAGAAAAAACAAGGTAAAAACTAGTTACATTTTTGCCTTGTTTTTCTTCTGATTATAGTTTTTATTTCTTACTAAGGATTTCAAGGGTTTCGAGCAAGTTGTCTACGTGAACTTCGATGGTATCACCAGTCGCTTTGATTTTGACTTCTACAATACCGTCAGCTGCTTTCTTCCCAACAGTGATACGGATTGGCAACCCAATCAAGTCGCTATCGCTAAATTTGACTCCGATACGTTCGTTACGGTCGTCTGTCAAGACTTCGTAACCAGCTCCCATCAAGCTCGCTTCAAGTTTCTCTGTCAGAGTTTGTGCTTCTTCGTCTTTGACATTGACAGTAATCAAGTGCACATCAAATGGTGCCAATTCTTTAGGGAAGTTAACTCCCCAAGCGTAACGGTATTCACCTTTAGGCGTTTTGTTGACAAAGAGGCGAGCGTGTTGTTCCATAACTGCAGAGAGAAGACGGCTAACACCGATACCGTAACATCCCATGATGATTGGCACAGCACGGCCATTTTCATCCAAAACATCTGCACCCATACTTGCTGAATAACGAGTTCCGAGCTTAAAGATGTGACCGATCTCGATACCACGGGCAAAGTTAAGAACACCTTGTCCATCTGGTGAAATTTCACCCTCACGAACTTCACGAATATCCACGTATTCTGCAGTGAAATCACGACCTGGGTTCACACCTGTCAAGTGGTAGCCATCTTCGTTAGCCCCCACAACAGCATTGCGAACATCTTGTACCTTACGATCTGCAATGATTTTCACATTTTCTGGCAAACCAACTGGACCAAGCGAACCAAAGCCAGCTGAGATAACATTTGCTACTTCTTCCTCGCTCGCAACATCAAAGAAATCTGCACCCAAGTGGTTTTTCAACTTGACTTCATTGAGTTGGTCATTTCCAACTAGAAGGGCTACAACAAGTTCTCCATCTGCCATGTAGAAGAGAGTTTTAATCGTTTGCTCTTCTGGCACATTAAGGAAGGCTGCAACTTCATCGATGGATTTAACACCTGGAGTTTCCACTCGAATCACTTCTTCTTCCGCAACGACACGGTTGCTTGGTTTGTACTCGTTTGTTGCCATTTCTAAGTTAGCTGCATAGCTAGACTCACTTGAGTAAGCAATGGTATCCTCACCAGAAACCATCCATTTGAGCAATTCCGCCTTGATTTCTTCTTGGACTTCTGCAGGAATTTCATCAAATGATGCAACTGACTTGTCCAAGACCACCCATCGACTAAGATCTGTACGAGCAGGTGTGATGGCCATAAATTCTTGGCTATCCTTACCACCCATGGCGCCACCATCACCGATTATAGCCTTGAAGTCCAAGCCACTACGAGTAAAGATACGTTCATAGGCCGCTTTGTACTCGTCATAAGTCACATCCAAACTATCGTAATTAGCATGGAAACTATAGCCGTCTTTCATGATAAATTCACGCGTACGGAGAAGCCCGTTACGTGGACGTTTTTCATCACGGTATTTCGGTTGAATTTGGTAGAGATTGAGTGGCAATTGCTTGTAAGACTTAACAGAATCACGGACAATAGCTGTAAAAGTCTCTTCGTGGGTCGGACCTAGAATAAAGTCTGACTTTTCACGGTTTTTCAGTTTATAAAGGTCTTCACCATAAGTTTCATAACGACCTGATTCACGCCAAAGATCGGCACTGAGAAGGGCAGGAGCCAACATCTCCACCGCACCAATCTTATCAAACTCTTGGCGCATGATATTCTTAGCCTTTTCAATCACACGGTTAGCGAGTGGCAGGTAAGAATAAACACCGGCAGAAACTTGACGGACATAACCAGCACGCAACATAAGGGCGTGGCTGATAACTTGAGCATCGCTTGGCATTTCGCGAAGCGTTGGGATTAGCATTTTACTTTGTTTCATAATATTCCTCGATTATCTAAAAGAAGAGTCGCATAATGTCATTCCAGGTCACAGCTAGCATCAAGACAACCATGATAACTACACCAGCCATGGTGACATAGGTTTCAATTTCTTGTTTAAGGGGTTTCCGGCGGATAGCCTCTAGGATATTGAGCACAATCTTTCCACCATCCAAAGCCGGGATAGGAATCAAGTTAAAAATCCCGATATTGATGGAAATTATAGCTAGGAAATAGAGGACATTCTCAAGACCATTTTTAGCAGCATCGCTACTTGCCTTAAAAATGGCAACGGGTCCGCCGAGTTTGTTCAAATCTGGATGGAAAATCAAGTTTTTCAAAGCCGAAAGGATACGAAGTCCTGAGTCAGCTGCAGTTGTAAATCCACCAACAAACATGGATAGAAAGTCTGACTTGACTACCGGTTGAACTCCGAGAATATAGCGTCCTTGATTTTCTTCTGGAGTCACAGTGACTTGTTTTTCGCTACCATTTTCAGAAATGGTCACATCTAAGGTCGGGGCTGTCTTGTCCTTGGTATCTGCTTCCACAGCCTGGGTCAAGTCTTGCCAATTCTTAACCTCATGCGAGCCGACCTTGGTGATTTGAGCTGTCTCAGCTACGCCCACCTTAGCCAAAGCTCCTTCTGGCATGACATGAAAGAGATTGGTCTGAGTATCTCTAACACCGCCCTGCAAAAAGATCAAGATCCAAAAAACAACAACACCTAAGATAAAGTTATTCATGGGACCTGCAAAGTTGGTGATGAGCTTACCCCAGATAGAAGCATTTTGATACTGTACATCCAGAGGAGCAATGCGCACTTCGGTTCCGTCTTCTTCAACCACCGTTGCATCATGATTCACTGCAAAGGTCTTTTCTTCTTCCAAGACCAAGCCTTTAATGAAGAGCTTGTCTTCAAAGTCAAACTGAGTTACCTGCATAGGAAGAGACGTTTGATCCAACTTCTTCCCTGAGAGGTTGATCCGTTTGACCTTACCATCATCGGCAAGTGTTAAACTGACTGGAGTTCCTGTCTTGATTTCTGTCGCATCATCACCCCAGCCTGCCATACGAATATAGCCTCCTAGAGGAAGGATTCGAATGGTATAAGCAGTGCCATCCTTACCGATATGGGAAAAAATCTTGGGCCCCATACCAATGGCAAATTCACGAACTAGAATGCCCGATTTCTTGGCAAAATAAAAATGTCCAAACTCATGCACCACCACAATAATCCCAAAAACGAGGATAAAGGTTAGCAATCCAATCATTCAATATTCCTTTCTTTAAAACAGGCCAAATAAGTGCATCATTGGAAACACAATCAGCATGCTGTCAAAGCGATCCAACACACCGCCATGTCCAGGGATAAATTTGCCAGAATCCTTGACACCGAAATGGCGTTTCATGGCACTCTCAATCAAGTCACCAAACTGACCTGCCACACTGAAGAAGGCAGCAAAGAGACTCATTCTATAAATCCCATAAGGAAGAGCAACTGTGCTATCCACTAACATGAAGATTACCGTTATCAGTACCGCTCCTAGAATCCCCCCGACAAAGCCCTCAATACTCTTATTAGGAGAAACTCTCGGCGCCAACTTATGTTTACCAAAATTCATCCCTGTCAGGTAGGCTGCGCTATCTGTCGCCCAAACGATAAAAAGGGCCAAAAGCACCTTGTCAAAACCTGCCACCCGAGCATCTAGTAAGGCATTGAAGCCAAAACCAACATAAAAACTCACAGCAATTGGAAAAGCGGCATCTTCAATCGTATAGTTTTTACTGAAGACGGTCGTCCCTAGCATTATGGTAATCAGAACACTATAGGCAACTACATTCCCATCAACAGGCAAAAAAGTTAGGTAATTTTCTAAAGGAACTGTGAGAGCGAAGGTCGCAAAAAGAGTCAAAGCACCCTCAATGGTCATAGTCTTTAGCCCCTTCATGTGCAAGAGTTCATGGACGCCTAGCATTGCTAACAAGCCAATCCCTACCTGCAACAAGAGCCCTCCCGCAAACAAGACTGGAAGGAAAATCGCCAGGGCCAATACCGCAAACAATGTTCTCTTTTGTAAATCCTTGGTCATATCTTCTCCTAAACTCCTCCAAAACGGCGATTGCGATGGTTAAAAGCAGCAATAGCTTCCTGCAAGGCGGCTTCATCAAAATCAGGCCACAAGGTATCCGTAAAGTAAAGCTCACTATAGGCTGCTTGCCATGGCAAGAAATTACTTAAACGCAACTCACCACTCGTACGGATAATCAAATCAGGATCCCGCAAATCCTTTGGCAGGTGTTGCGTGAAAAGATAGTCCCCAATCATATCTTCTGTGATGTCACCAGGGTTTATTTTAGCATCTAGAACATCTTGAGCCAAGCCCTTAAGAGCCTGCGTAATTTCAGCACGACCACCATAGTTGAGCGCAAAATTGAGAATCAAGCCCGTATTGTTCTTGGTCAATTCCTCTGCTTTTTTCAAAGCTTCAAAAGTCTGCTTAGGCAAACGGTCTGTCTCCCCAATCATCTGAATCTTAACATTATTTGCATGCAATTCAGGGACATAGTTATCATAAAACTCGACTGGCAAGTTCATGATAAACTTGACTTCTTGATCTGGGCGCGTCCAATTTTCCGTTGAAAAGGCATAAACCGTGATGACCTTAACTCCCATCTTGTTAGCTGCCTTGGTTACCTTTTGGAGGGCTTCCATTCCCGCCTTATGACCAAAAACCCGTGGTTGCATCCGTTTTTTAGCCCAACGACCATTCCCATCCATGATGATGCCAATATGAGCAGGAACCTGTGTTGGAACCTCGACTTCTACAGCTTTATCTTTCTTAAAAAATCCAAACATGTTCTTATTCCTATTCAAAAATCTATCGTTTCATTATACCATATTTCCCTATTTTCTTCTATTGCTAAGTTATTAGCTCTCCGTACAGACAAAAAATAAGCCGCCTGATTGAGCGACTTAATTTTATAGGGAGATTATTATGAAAAAGTTTTAGGAGTTTAAGTTAAGTTCCTCTTAACTTATGAACCTAGTATACCGTCCCTAACTTAAATTTTTCTTAAGTTTTTTGAGAAAGTTAGATTTTTCCATTTTTCTTGCCAATTTTTCTTGGACAAGCGTTCTTGATAGAGCTTCATTCGGTCTTCATTCTCTAAAAAATGAGGAGTTGGGGAAATCTGAAAGTTCAAAATATCCTCTAAACCATAAGGCGCAAAAAGCTCTAAAGTTGCTTCGGCATGCAAGCGAAGCCCTATCGCCGTACAGCGTTCAGGATACTTACTCATAGCATCACGAGAACTCGTGTAAGGCGCAGTGTGGGGACTGTGCTGATGCATATAGACCTGATTTTTCAACTCCCACTGATACTGAGGAAAATCTTCTCTCAGTTTTTTCTCTATGGATACTGTTTCCTCATAAGAAACATCTGGATCAAAGAAAATCACATCAACATCCGTCTCACGGTCAAAAGGCGATTTGTCTGACAAGAGATTCCAGATGAAATTCCTGACAGAACCTGCTGCCAACCAAGAGTCTTTCAGACCAAGGTTACGAATGATGGTCAGAATGGTCATCATATCCAGATTTTCTCTGAAAGCATCTAGAATTTCTTGTTCATTTTTCATTGTATTCATACCCTAAATGCTCATATGCCTTAGCAGTCGCTACCCGTCCAGAACGAGTTCGCATGATGAAACCTTTCTGAATCAGGTACGGTTCGTACATATCTTCGACCGTCTCGCGCTCCTCGGCAATATTAACGGAGAGAGTACCTAATCCGACAGGACCACCACCGTACATCTCAATCATGGTGCGAAGGATTTTCTGGTCCACATAGTCCAAACCTTCATGGTCTACATCTAACATGGTCAAAGCCTTATCGGTAATCACATCATCGATAACCCCATTCCCCATAATCTGGGCAAAGTCGCGCACGCGCTTGAGGAGACGATTGGCGATACGAGGAGTTCCTCGACTGCGTAAGGCCAACTCAGCTGCAGCTTCATGAGTGATTTCCATCTCAAAAATATCTGCTGTCCGCTCAACAATTTCCGTCAAATCATCATGGGCATAGTATTCCATATGACCTGTAATCCCAAAACGTGCCCGTAGAGGATTTGAGAGCATCCCCGCACGTGTCGTTGCACCAATCAAGGTAAAAGGTGGCAAATCCAAATGAACACTGCGACTGCCTTCACCAGCCCCAATCATGATATCAATGTAGAAGTCCTCCATGGCACTATAAAGCACCTCTTCCACCGACATAGGCAAGCGATGAATCTCATCAATAAAGAGAACGTCTCCAGGCTCCAAATCATTCAAAATCGCTACCAGATCCCCCGCTTTTTCAATGACAGGACCTGATGTTTGCTTGAGATTGACACCCAATTCATTGGCAATAACAAAAGCCATGGTCGTTTTCCCCAAACCTGGAGGACCAAATAAAAGAACATGGTCCAGCGCCTCATCACGCATTTTTGCTGCCTCAATAAAGATTTGCAGCTGATCCTTGACCTTATCCTGACCGATATATTCACGTAAATATTGGGGACGGAGGGTACGTTCTATCAACTCCTCATCACCCATGATTTCATTATCTAAAATTCTACTCATGTTCCTATTATAGCAAAAATCCAGCCTACAAACAAAAAAGCCACCTGATTGGGTGGCTTCTTTAGGGAGATTATTATGAAAAAGAAAAGTTTAGGATTTCATT
>URCN01000039.1:0-13595 GCA_900546335.1 uncultured Streptococcus sp. | reverse complement strand
TCAAACGATGTGAATCTGGTCCATAAAATGCTTCAAGTACATGACTGGTTTGCACAATACCAGCAGTACAAGCTGAACCAGTAGAAATTGAAATTCCTTCAAGGTCTAACCGTAGCAAGAGCAAATCATTTTTTTGACCAGGAAAGCCAATGTTGACAACATAAGGTAGTTGGTGGTTGCTTTCATTGAGATAGTATTCGAGACCTGCAATTTCTTCTAAAAAAGCAGATTTGAGTGTGCTTAGTTTTTGGTAATGCTCAACTTGGTCATTTAAATCCTCCTTGAGAGCAGCGACCATACCTACAATGGCAGCGAGATTTTCTGTTCCAGCCCGTTTCTTTTGTTCTTGATCACCACCATGAAGATAGGAGTCAAAATCCCCAGTCGATGCGTAAAGGAAGCCGACACCTTTTGGCCCATGGAATTTGTGGGCAGAAGCGCTGAGGAAATCAATTCCCAATTCCTCGGGATGGATAGGAATTTTTCCGATAGCTTGAACAGCATCTACATGATAAGCAGCAGGATGATCTTTTAAAATACGTCCAATCTCAGCGATAGGTAAGAGGCTACCTGTTTCATTATTAGCATACATGGTGGAAACGAGAATGGTATCGTCACGTAAGGCTTCTTGAATTTGCTGGGCAGTTATTTCTTGATTTACTGGTTGGATGATAGTTGCTTCAAAACCAAAATGTTGAACCAGATAATCGATAGTCTCAAGCACAGAATGGTGTTCAATAGCTGTAGTAATGATATGTTTTCCACGTTCTTGATGACGGAGACAATAGCCGATAATGGCTGTATTGTTACTTTCTGTACCGCCAGATGTGAAAAAGATATGTTGAGGTTTGGTTCCTAGTAAGTGAGCTAAGTCCTGACGAGCTTCTCGTAAGAGTTTACCAGCCTGCCGACCATGACCATGAATACTAGAAGGATTACCATGAGTTTCTTTCATGACCTTGGTCATTTCTGCAATAGCTACTGCTGACATAGGAGTCGTTGCAGCATTGTCCAAATAAATCAAAGAATCACCTTATTTCTTTTTGTTGTAAGCAAAGAGTGGGCTGACTGGTTTTCTTTCATGGATGCGGACGATAGCATCTCCGATTAATTCGCTAGCAGTAATGTAGCATACATTTTCTGGAGTTCTTTCTTTGGTCGCTACGGAGTCTGTCACAAGGATTTCCTTGATGTTTGTAGCATCAAGAAGATCTGCTGCCCCTTCAACAAATAAACCGTGACTAGATACTGCATAAATCTCAGTTGCGCCTTCACGTTCAACGATTTTGGCTGCTTCAGAGAAAGTACGACCAGTATTTAGGATATCGTCAATCAAGATAGCCTTCTTGCCTTCAACATCCCCAATGATATAGCCTTCGTTACGATCAGAATCGTCTTGAGCGTAGTCAACGATAGCGATAGGAGCATCAAGGTATTCAGCCAAACTACGTGCACGTTTAACACCAGAGTTCTTTGGACTAACAACAACAACATCAGAGCCAAGAAGTCCTTTATCACAGTAGTGCTTAGCAAATAGAGGAACAGTATAAAGATTATCTACAGGAATATCAAAGAAACCTTGGACCTGAACAGCGTGGAGGTCCAGCGTTAGAACACGGCTTACACCAGCTTTGACAAGCATATTGGCAACCAGTTTTGCCGTCAGGGGTTCGCGAGAAGAAGCGATACGATCCTGACGTGCATAACCAAAGTAAGGAAGGACAACGTTGATACTATGTGCACTTGCACGTACACAAGCATCAACCATGATCAACAACTCCATCAAGTGATTGCTAACAGGGTAGCTGGTTGACTGGATGATGTAGACATCGTAACCACGGACACTTTCTTCGATGTTGACCTGGATTTCGCCGTCAGAAAATTGACGAGAGGATAATTTCCCAAGAGGTACACCAACTGTATCCGCAATCTTTTGAGCGATTTCATGGTTAGAGTTTAGGGTGAAAAGTTTCATGTTGTTTCTATCTGACATTATAGACCGTCCTCTGTAAACTTTGTGAATCTTCTCTGAGAAAGTTTTGTTTTTCAAAGCCAGATTCTTTTATTTTCATCTTTTCTATTTTACCAAAAAAAGGAGATTATTTCAGCTTTTTTTCATGCTTTTAATAAAACGAATTAATTTTGATGGAGCTTTCTGATAAGTTATCTGATTTTCATCTAAAAATCTCTGAAAATCTTCTTTCCCTTTTTCATGGTCGGTGACTTCAAGCTCCAGTTCATAGTCCGTCTGGTCAAAGTAGTGACTTTCATCTAAGGCCATTAAGCCAATTTCTGTTTTTGTTTCATAACGAAGGGTTGAAAGGCAGCCTAGGACAAGCCAGTCATGACTTTTGATACCAATCTTAGCGAGCTTCTCTAGAACGAGCCCTTGGGGTAGTTTTTGTTTTTCTAGGTATGATTCAGCTTCTGGAAGAGTTAGTTTCTGGTTGTATTCCATATTTCCTACAATTTGAGGTACTTTCAAGGTCAATTCTGCCCAATCTGAAAAGGTGCGAATGCGCATGGCAACCTTCTTTTCACGCAATTGGAAATCTGGTGTGTCAATGTAGTAGTTTTTCTGAAGGACGGGTTGGATATGGGAAAACTGTTTTTTTAGATGATCATATTCCTCTTTTTTCAGAAGTGTTTTCAATTCTATTTCTAAATGTTTCATTTTTTCAACCTTTTCTATATCTTTGAAAGCGATTTATGGTATAATGGACAATGTATTTATTGTATACGAATGTACTGAAAAAATCAAAGATTTTCGACAGAGCAATCAAACATTACAAGGGAGAGAGTATGACCATAGAATGGGAAGAATTTTTAGATCCTTACATTCAGGCTGTAGGTGAGTTGAAGATCAAACTTCGGGGAATTCGCAAACAGTATCGTAAGCAGAACAAGCATTCTCCGATTGAGTTTGTAACGGGTCGTGTCAAACCGATTGAAAGTATCAAAGAAAAGATGGCTCGTCGAGGAATTACTTATGCAAGTCTAGAACATGATCTGCAAGATATTGCTGGTTTACGTGTCATGGTTCAGTTTGTTGATGACGTTAAAGAAGTAGTTGAGATTCTACGTAAACGCCAAGATATGAGAGTCGTTCAGGAACGAGACTATATCACTCATCGTAAGGCTTCGGGCTATCGTTCTTATCACGTGGTTGTCGAGTACACGGTTGATACGATCAACGGGGCTAAGACGATTTTGGCGGAAATTCAAATACGGACGTTAGCCATGAATTTCTGGGCTACGATTGAACACTCGCTCAATTATAAATACCAGGGTGATTTTCCAGAAGAAATCAGGACAAGATTGGAAATTACAGCGAAAATAGCTCATCAGCTAGATGAAGAAATGGGTAAGATTCGTGACGATATTCAGGAAGCGCAGGCTCTCTTTGATCCATTGAGCAGAAAATTAAATGACGGTGTAGGAAATAGTGACGATACAGATGAAGAATACAGGTAAACGAGTTGACCTCATAGCAAATAGAAAACCGCAAAGTCAGAAGGTTTTGCATGAGCTGAGGGAAAAACTAAAGAAACAACATTTTATACTGAACGATACCAATCCTGACATCGTCATTTCGATTGGTGGTGACGGGATGCTTTTGTCCGCTTTCCACAAGTATGAGAATCAGTTAGACAAGGTTCGATTTGTAGGTGTTCATACAGGGCATTTGGGATTTTATACAGATTATCGTGATTTTGAGTTGGATCAGTTGGTGACCAATCTTCTGCTAGACACTGGTGCCAAAGTTTCCTATCCTGTTTTGAATGTCAAGGTAACGCTTGAAAATGGAGAAGTGAAAATCTTCCGGGCCTTAAATGAAGCGAGTATCCGTCGATCAGACCGTACCATGGTGGCAGATATCATCATTAACCACGTTCCATTCGAGCGCTTTCGTGGAGATGGAGTGACTGTTTCAACGCCGACGGGAAGCACTGCCTATAACAAGTCCTTGGGTGGAGCTGTCTTGCATCCGACCATTGAAGCCTTGCAGTTGACGGAAATAGCGAGTCTTAACAACCGAGTCTATCGCACTTTGGGATCATCGATCATTATTCCCAAAAAGGATAAGATTGAACTCTTGCCGACACGCAATGATTACCACACGATATCAGTCGATAACAGCGTCTATTCATTCCGTAATATCGAACGGATTGAGTATCAAATCGACCATCATAAGATTCATTTCGTAGCGACACCAAGCCACACTAGTTTCTGGAATCGTGTCAAAGATGCCTTCATCGGCGAGGTGGATGAATGAGGTTCGAATTTACCGCAGATGAGCACGTCAAAGTCAAAACATTCCTCAAGAAACATGAGGTTTCTAAGGGGCTTTTGGCTAAGATTAAGTTTCGAGGTGGGGCTATTCTGGTCAATGGCCAACCTCAAAATGCGACTTATCTCTTAGATATTGGAGACAGGGTAACTATTGATATTCCAGCAGAGGAAGGATTTGAGAGCCTTGAGGCTATTGATCGGCCACTCGATATCTTGTATGAGGATGACCATTTTCTGGTTTTGAATAAGCCTTATGGAGTAGCTTCCATTCCCAGTGTCAATCATTCTAATACCATTGCTAATTTTATAAAGGGCTACTATGTTAAGCAAAACTATGAAAACCAGCAAGTTCACATCGTGACTAGGCTTGATAGAGATACATCTGGTTTGATGCTTTTTGCCAAACACGGCTACGCTCATGCACGTTTAGACAAGCAACTACAACGAAAGTCTATCGAGAAACGCTACTTTGCTTTAGTTAAAGGAGCTGGTGTCTTGGAGCCAGAAGGGGAGATTATCGCCCCGATTGCGCGTGATGAAGATTCCATTATCACAAGACGGGTTGCAAAAGGTGGGAAATACGCCCATACGTCTTATAAAGTTGTAGCGTCTTATGGAAATATTCACCTAGTCGATATTCGCCTGCATACTGGACGAACTCATCAGATACGAGTGCATTTTTCCCATATTGGTTTTTCTTTGTTGGGAGACGATTTGTATGGTGGTAGTCTGCATGACGGTATCCAACGTCAAGCTCTGCATTGCCATTATTTATCTTTTTTTCATCCCTTTCTAGAGCAAGATTTACAACTAGAAAGTCCCTTGCCGGATGATTTCAGCAATCTTATTACTCAGTTATCAACTAATACTCTTTAAAAACTATTTGGAGTATAATTTATTTTCTTAAAGGAGAAAACTCATGGAAGTTTTTGAAAGTCTCAAAGCCAACCTGGTTGGCAAAAATGCTCGTATCGTTCTCCCTGAAGGGGAAGAGCCACGTATTCTTCAAGCAACAAAACGCTTGGTAAAAGAAACAGAAGTAATCCCTGTTTTGCTTGGAAACCCTGAAAAAATTAAAATTTATCTTGAAATTGAAGGAATCATGGATGGTTATGAAGTCATTGACCCTCAACACTATCCTCAATTTGAAGAAATGGTTGCTGCTTTAGTAGAGCGTCGT
Organism: uncultured Streptococcus sp.; assembly: GCA_900546335.1. Lineage (GTDB taxonomy): Bacteria > Bacillota > Bacilli > Lactobacillales > Streptococcaceae > Streptococcus. Next base: position 8,122 of record URCN01000039.1, on the reverse strand, counting down.
AAGGGCAAAATGACTGAAGAAGAAGCGCGCAAAGTTTTGCTTGAAGATGTCAACTACTTTGGTGTGATGCTAGTCTACTTGGGTTTGGTTGACGGTATGGTCTCTGGTGCGATTCACTCAACTGCCTCAACAGTTCGCCCAGCCCTTCAAATCATCAAAACTCGTCCAAATGTATCCCGCACTTCAGGTGCCTTTCTCATGGTTCGTGGAACAGAACGCTACCTATTTGGGGATTGTGCCATTAACATCAATCCAGATGCAGAAGCTTTGGCAGAGATTGCTATCAACTCAGCTATTACAGCTAAAATGTTTGGCATCGAACCTAAAATTGCCATGCTAAGCTATTCTACTAAAGGTTCAGGCTTTGGTGAAAGTGTTGATAAGGTAGTGGAAGCTACTAAAATTGCTCATGACTTGCGTCCTGACCTTGAGATTGATGGTGAGTTGCAATTTGATGCGGCCTTTGTTCCTGAAACGGCTGCCCTTAAAGCACCAGATAGCAATGTTGCTGGTCAAGCAAATGTCTTTATCTTCCCAGGTATCGAAGCTGGAAATATTGGTTACAAGATGGCAGAACGTCTCGGTGGTTTTGCGGCTGTCGGACCTGTTTTGCAAGGTTTGAACAAGCCAGTAAACGACCTTTCTCGTGGATGTAACTCTGATGATGTTTACAAGTTGACCCTTATCACTGCTGCCCAAGCGGTTCATCAATAAGAAATAGGCCTCTTTCCTTTAGGAAGAGGCTTTTTAGCGCTAAGAAAAGGACAGTTAGAAGCTTCTATGTTATACTAGATATATGTTAGATTTGAAAGAATACGGTGTTGACATGTGGCCAGAGGAAAAGATTTCCTCTTTCCGTGAGAAACTCCTCAACTGGTACGATGAAAACAAACGGGATTTACCCTGGCGGAGAAGTAAAAATCCTTATCATATCTGGGTTTCTGAAATCATGCTGCAGCAGACCAGGGTAGATACGGTTATTCCTTACTATGAACGATTTTTGGACTGGTTTCCAACTGTTGAAAGTTTGGCAAATGAGCCTGAGGAGCGTTTACTGAAAGCTTGGGAGGGGTTGGGCTATTATTCTCGTGTACGCAATATGCAGTCGGCGGCTCAGCAGATTATGACAGACTTTGAAGGGAAATTCCCAAACACTTACGAAGGGATTTCTAGCTTGAAAGGGATTGGCCCCTATACTGCGGGAGCAATTTCTAGTATCGCTTTTAATCTACCCGAGCCAGCAGTTGATGGCAATGTCATGCGGGTTTTGGCACGCTTGTTTGAGGTAAATTATGATATCGGAGTCCCTAGCAATCGAAAGATTTTCCAAGCCATGATGGAAATCTTGATTGATCCGAAACGACCAGGAGACTTTAACCAAGCTCTGATGGATTTAGGGTCCGACATAGAGGCCCCAGTTAATCCTCGACCTGAAGAAAGTCCTGTTAAAGACTTTAGCGCAGCTTATCAGAAGGGGACCATGGATCGATATCCGATCAAAGAACCCAAGAAAAAGCCTCTCCCAATATATCTCAAGGCTTTGGTTGTGTGCAATGATCGAGGGCAATATTTACTAGAGAAAAACAAAAGCGAAAAACTGCTAGCTGGTTTTTGGCATTTCCCCTTGATTGAAGTCGAAGAATTTTCTAGAGAAGATGATCAGCTAGATCTCTTTTCACAAGTCAAGGAGGAAAGTAGTGCATTTGGACCAAGCCCCCAAGAAAGTTTTGAACAGGATTATGATCTGGAGGTTGATTGGTCCCATCAAGTTTTTGATCAAGTCAAGCATGTCTTTAGTCATCGTAAATGGCATATTCAAATCCTATCAGGTCAGGTGACAGGATTAAAACAGTTCTCCGACAGAGAAATTCGTTGGGTTTCTCCTCAGGAGTTTTCTGACTATCCACTTGCGAAACCTCAACAAAAAATTTGGCAGGCTTATAAAACAACTTTTGAAGATAAAGGCCTACAGTAGCCATTTGTGCCTTCTTTGCATTTTTTTGTTATAATAGATAGATAGAGAAAAGGTGATAAAATGAAAAAAATATTAATTGTAGATGATGAGAAACCAATCTCAGATATTATTAAGTTTAATATGGCCAAGGAAGGTTATGAAGTTGTAACAGCCTTCAATGGTCGTGAGGCAATCGAGCTATTTGAAGCTGAGCAACCAGATATTATTATCCTCGACTTGATGCTACCTGAAATTGATGGTTTAGAAGTTGCTAAAGCTATTCGTAAGACTAGTAGCGTGCCGATTATCATGCTATCAGCTAAGGATAGCGAGTTTGACAAGGTTATTGGTTTAGAGTTAGGTGCAGATGATTATGTTACAAAACCTTTCTCAAACCGTGAGTTGCAGGCTCGTGTTAAGGCCCTGCTTCGTCGTACCGACCTAGTTTCTGTGGATAGCCAAGAGTCTGATGAGAAGAAGACGCAGCCTTTACAAATTGGTGATTTGGAAATCGTTCCAGATGCTTACGTGGCTAAGAAATATGGTGAGGAGTTAGATTTGACCCACCGTGAGTTTGAACTTTTGTATCACTTGGCATCTCATATTGGTCAAGTGATTACGCGTGAACACTTGCTTGAGACTGTATGGGGATATGACTATTTTGGTGATGTTCGTACAGTGGACGTGACCATTAGACGCTTGCGTGAGAAAATAGAAGATACTCCAAGTCGTCCAGAGTACATTCTCACACGTCGTGGTGTTGGATACTATATGAGAAATAATGATTGAAGATATTAGACAAACTATTCTGACCAGCGATTTTATCTTTATTCTGATTTTACTTGGTTTTATCTTGGTGGTGACCTTGCTGTTATTGGAAAATCGTCGGGATAATATCCGTCTGAAGGAGATAAATCAAAAGGTTAAGGACTTGATTGCAGGTGATTATTCTCAAGTTTTGGACTTACAGGGCAGTACAGAAATCACCAATATCACCAATAATCTGAACGATTTGTCAGAAGTTATTCGTTTAACCCAAGAAAATCTGGAACAAGAGAGTAAACGATTGAATAGTATTCTTTCTTACATGACAGATGGCGTCCTTGCGACCAATCGCCGAGGCCAGATTACCATGATCAACGATATGGCCAAGAAACAGCTCGGTGTGCAGAAAGAAGATGTTCTGAATAAAAGCATCCTCGAATTACTAAAGATAGAAGATGAGTATGAGCTGCGTGACCTGATTACACAGATTCCTGAGTTGACGATTGACTCCCAGGATGTGAATGGTGAATATCTAAGCCTTCGTGTACGTTTTGCTCTGGTTCGCCGTGAATCTGGATTCATCTCTGGTTTGGTTGCTGTTTTACATGATACGACCGAGCAAGAGAAGGAAGAACGCGAACGGAGACTCTTCGTTTCAAACGTGAGTCATGAGCTGAGAACTCCTTTGACCAGTGTTAAATCTTATCTTGAAGCCTTGGACGAGGGAGCCTTGTATGATCCTGTAGCCCCTGATTTTATCAAGGTTTCACTCGATGAAACCAACCGTATGATGCGGATGGTGACGGATCTCTTGCATCTCTCTCGTATTGATAATGCGACTACTCAGTTGGATGTGGAGTTGATTAACTTTACAGCCTTTATCACCTTTATTCTCAACCGCTTTGATAAGATGAGAAGTCAGGATGACGAGAAAAAATATGAACTTGTTAGAGATTACCCTATTAATTCAGTTTGGATCGAGATTGATACCGATAAAATGACCCAGGTGATTGATAATATTCTTAACAATGCTATCAAGTACTCACCAGATGGTGGGAAAATCACTGTCAGCATGAAAACCACTGATGACCAGATGATTTTATCCATCAAAGACCAAGGTCTAGGTATTCCAAAGCAAGATTTGCCGAAGATTTTTGACCGTTTCTACCGTGTGGATCGTGCAAGAAGCCGTGCACAAGGTGGAACTGGTCTAGGTCTGGCTATCGCAAAAGAAATCATCAAACAACACAATGGCTTTATATGGGCCAAAAGTGAATACGGTAAGGGCTCAACCTTTACCATCGTGCTCCCTTATGATAAGGATGCCGTAAAAGAAGAAATATGGGAGGACGAAATAGAAGACTAAAATGAGTGAAAAAGGCTTTAAATACAGTATTTTAGCATCAGGTTCCAGTGGAAATTCCTTTTATCTAGAAACCCCAAAAAAGAAAATCTTAGTGGATGCAGGCTTGTCTGGTAAGAAAATTACTAGCCTGCTAGCTGAAATCAATCGCAAACCTGAAGATCTGGATGCGATTTTGATTACGCATGAGCATTCAGACCATATCCATGGAATCGGTGTCTTAGCTCGCAAATATGGCATGGATCTTTACGCCAATGAAAAGACTTGGCAGGCTATGGAAAATAGCAAGTACCTTGGTAAGGTAGACTCTTCGCAAAAGCATATCTTTGAAATGGGTAAAACCAAAACTTTTGGCGATATTGATATTGAGAGTTTTGGGGTCAGCCATGATGCAGTAGCACCACAGTTTTACCGCTTTATGAAAGACGACAAGAGTTTTGTCATGTTGACCGATACAGGTTACGTTAGTGACCGTATGGCTGGAATAGTCGAAAATGCAGACGGTTATCTCATCGAATCCAATCACGATGTAGAGATTTTGCGAGCAGGATCTTACGCTTGGCGTCTCAAACAGAGAATTCTATCGGATCTCGGTCACCTCTCTAACGAGGATGGTGCTGAGGCCATGATTCGTGCAATGGGAAATCGAACCAAGAAAATCTACCTCGGGCATTTGTCCAAAGAGAACAATATCAAGGAGCTGGCTCATATGACCATGGTCAATCAGCTAGCCCAAGCCGATTTGGGAGTCGGAGTTGATTTTAAGGTTTACGACACTTCACCAGATACCGCAACACCATTGACAGATATATAAAAAGAAGGCGAGTGCCTTCTTTTCTTATGTATTTATCAGGGATTTAGTGTGGTATAATGATTAAAAATATATAGGAGTAATCTTGTGAAGAAAAAATCGTTATTTAGAGATTACTATGATACAACGATTATCATTCTAGCACTGATATCGGTTGTTCTGGTTTTGCTTGGATTTACGGAAATGATTGATTTGGACAATCCTCCCTACAGCATCATTGATTTAGTGATTTGGTTTGTTTTTGTGGTAGATTATGGTTGGCGCTTCTTTTCAAGCCAAGGAAAATGGCGATTTATCCTTGAAAATATCTTTGACTTGTTAGCTATCCTTCCTTTAAACGCTATTTTTACAGTATTTCGATTAGGGCGTATCTTCCGCTTAGCAAGACTGACAAAATTACTGAAACTCACTCGTCTTTTAAGAATCGTAGGATTGACTGGCAAGTTGGAAAAGAAGGTTAGCAAACTCTTACGGACAAATGGCTTACTGTATATTTTCTATCTCAATTCTTTTATTGTACTGGTAGGTAGTTCAATTTTATCTGTTGTTGAAGAAAAATCTTTCTCAGATAGTCTTTGGTGGGCGCTTGTAACGGTAACGACTGTTGGTTATGGAGATATTGTTCCTGCATCGATTTTTGGGAAGTGGTTAGCTGTTTTACTAATTCTTGTTGGTATTGGAACAATAGGAATGTTAACGAGTTCCTTGACGAATTTTTTCGTGAAAGAGAATCCAGATGAACAGATAAAACTCGATAAACTCCAAGATGAATTGTCTAGTCAGAGAATGTTACTAGAGAGGCAATCCGAGAAGATAGAAGAACTACATAGAATGATACAAGATTTGCTTGAAAAAACGTAATTTTAACCATTAAAAAACCACTCTATGAGTGGTTTTTTTTACAATCCTGCAAATTCTTTGATTTCTTGTGCTGACATGGAAGAGTCGCAACGGACATTGATTTGGCCATCAGCAACATGAACGAATCCCGGAACAGTTGGGATACCATAGCGTGAACGGAAATCTTGCAAAGCATTGAGTTGGCTAGGTTCTTCGCTATTGATGAAGTAGATGTGTGCTTTGGTTTCAGCTACGACACCAGCTAATGTGCCAGCAAATTTACGGCAGTAAGGGCAAGTTTTGCGACCGATGAAGAAGGTTGCAGTTTCTTTCTTATCGAGTGCTTCTTGGGCGCGCGCAACTGTAGTCACTTCAAGGTCTTTAATATCTTCTAAAAACTGATTCATAAGAATACCTCTCTTTTTTTGATAAAACTAGTATGCCACAAAGTTTCTAAAATTGCTCGGATTTGATACGAAAAAAAGATGAGATTGGTTTATCTCATCTTTTAGCTTACTTATTTTACGAAGGCATTGATTTCTGCTTCGATGTTGGCAATCTTAGCTTGTGAATCTTCGTTGCTTTCACCCACGACGGCAATGTAGAACTTGATTTTTGGTTCAGTACCAGAAGGGCGAACCGCAATCCAAGAACCATCCGCAAGAGTGTATTTCAATACATCACTTGGAGGAGTCGTCAAGGCTGTTACAGTACCGTCAGCAGCAGTAGAAGTTTGTGCTTTGAAGTCTTCTACAACAGTAATTGTTGTAGCGTTAAATTCTTTCGGACCATTGTCACGGAATTTAGCCATGATGGCTTTGATTTGTTCAGCACCGTCTACACCTGAAAGAGTTACAGAGATAGTCTTTTCAGCATAGTAACCGTACTCTTTGTAGATTTCTTCGATACCGTCAGCAAGAGTCAAACCACGTGAACGATAGTAGGCAGCAAGTTCAGCAACGACAAGAACAGCTTGAATAGCATCTTTATCACGTACGAATGGTTTGATTAAGTAACCGAAGCTTTCTTCAAATCCCATCATGTAAGTGTGATTGTGTTTCTCTTCAAATTCTTGAATTTTCTCTGCGATGAATTTGAAACCTGTCAAAACGTTGAACATGGTTGCGCCGTAGCTTTCAGCAATCTTCGTTACCAAATCAGTTGATACGATTGATTTGCAAAGGGCTGCATTTTCAGGAAGAGTACCAGCGTTTTTGTGGGCTTCCAAGATGTATTTAGCCATGATAGCACCGATTTGGTTACCTGAAAGGTTGAGGTAGCTACCATCTTTTTGAAGAACTTCAACACCAACACGGTCAGCGTCAGGGTCAGTTGCCACAAGAACGTCTGCACCAACTTGACGACCAAGTTCTTCAGCAAGGGCGAAGGCTGCTTGGCTTTCTGGGTTTGGAGATTTTACAGTTGAGAAGTCTGGGTCAGCAGTTGCTTGCGCTTCAACAACTTGAACTGAGTCAAATCCAGCTTGGGCAAGAGCACGACGAGCCAACATTTCTCCAGTACCATGAAGTGGTGTATAGACAATCTTCATGTCTTTGCCAAACTCTTCAATCAAAGCTGGGTTGATGTTGACATCTTTAACTTCTTTGAGGTACTCAGTGTCAATAGCATCACCGATGACTTCAATCAAACCAGAAGCTTTTTCAGCTTCTACATCGGCAACTCCCACAGCAAATGGATTTTCGATAGCACGGATGTAAGTTGTCAAAGCATCCGCATCGTGTGGAGGCATCTGTCCACCATCTTCACCATAAACCTTGTAACCATTAAATGGAGCTGGGTTGTGGCTAGCAGTGATCATAATACCTGCGAAACAGTTGAGGTGACGAACTGCAAATGAGAGTTCTGGAGTCGGACGAAGGCTTTCAAAAACATAAGATTTGATACCGTGTTTTGCTAGAACTGCAGCAGATTCAAAGGCAAACTCTGGTGAGAAGTGACGGCTATCGTAGGCAATTGCCACACCGCGTTCTTTCTCATTTCCACCTTTTGACTCAATCAAACGAGCCAAACCTTCAGTCGCTTGACGGACAACATAGATATTGATACGGTTAGTACCAGCTCCAATCAATCCACGCATACCAGCAGTACCAAATTCAAGATTGGTATAGAAGGCGTCTTCCTTTGTCTTTTCGTCCATGTTTTCCAAATCTTGACGAAGGTAGTCTGGAAGTTCAGCAAAATCAAGCCATTTTTGATAGTTTTCTTGGTAAGTCATTGAGCGTCTCCTTTATTATAAATTGTTTTAATCGGCTTTATTATATCATGATTTAGGATTTTAGTAAAACGTTAGCATAACTTAAAATGTAGGAAATTTACTTTTGCTTTTTTGCGGTTAAATGGTGAGTACTGTGCTTACTTATACTAAGTT
>URCN01000038.1:0-13791 GCA_900546335.1 uncultured Streptococcus sp. | reverse complement strand
TATATGCAAGATTTTTTTCAACGCTATTTTGATAAACTTGATTTAACAACCATGTTAGAGAATCTCTTGACCAAGGTGATTTCTCTTTTGATTTTGTTTTTGCTATTTTATATAGCTAAAAAGATGCTTCATGCGACTGTACGAAAGATTGTCAAACCCTCGCTTAAATTTTCAAATCGAGATGCAGGAAGGCAAAAGACCATCTCTCGTTTGCTGGAGAATATCTTTAATTACATTCTTTATTTCTTCTTGCTCTACTGTATCCTGTCTATTTTAGGTTTGCCAGTTTCGAGCCTCCTTGCTGGTGCGGGGATTGCTGGAGTGGCCATTGGTATGGGGGCGCAAGGCTTTCTATCCGATGTCATTAATGGCTTCTTCATCCTTTTTGAACGCCAGCTTGATGTGGGTGATGAAGTGGTTCTCACAAATGGACCGATTACCGTTTCTGGAAAGGTCGTTAGCGTAGGGATCCGTACAACGCAACTGCGTGGTGACGATCAAGCCCTTCACTTTGTTCCCAATCGTAATATCACCGTCGTCAGCAATCTATCTCGTACTGAATAGGCCGGCTATTTTAGCAGATTTGTGGTACAATAGAAGGAGTTTGGTAAAGGAGAGAGTATGCTATTTGTAGAGAAAAAATTAGGTCACGATTGTACATGGATAGATCTTGATGTAGACAAGATCAAAAACATGGAAGACCTTTCGGATGTCTATGGATTGGACAAGGAAACTATCGAGTATGCTCTGGATAGAAATGAGCGTGCCCACATGGACTATCACCGTGAAACGGGAACGGTAACCTTCATTTATAATGTTCTTGATTTAGAAAAAGATAAAGAATATTATGAAGCGATTCCGATGACCTTTATCGTTGAAAAACAACGGCTGATTACAATTAGCAATCACAAGAATAGTTATGTGATTAAACGTATGGCAACCTACCTTGAAAGCCATGAAGTTGTTTCAATCTACAAATTTCTTTTTGCCAGTTTAGAGATTATAAGTAATGCTTACTATCCAGTGATTGAAGAGATGGATAAAGGTAAGGATGAAATCAGTGCACTTCTTCGTCAAAAAACAACTAAAAAAAATCTTTTTGCCCTCTCTGACTTGGAAACTGGTATGGTTTACCTGACAGCAGCTGCCAAACAAAATCGTCTCCTCTTGGAACACATCCAAGGGCATGCTCTTTATCGCAATTTTAATGAGGTTGAAAGAGAGCAGTTTGACGATGCCATGATTGAAGCGCACCAGTTGGTTTCGATGACAGACTTGATTTCTCAAGTTTTGCAACAACTCTCAGCCTCTTACAACAACATCCTAAATAATAATCTAAATGATAATTTGACAACTTTGACAATTATCTCAGTCTTACTAGCTATCCTTGCGGTTATTACAGGATTCTTCGGAATGAATGTTCCCTTACCGTTTGCAGATGAACCAAATGCTTGGATTTATATTTTGATAGCTAGTCTCATTTTATGGGTAGTCTTAGCCCAATATTTAAAGAATATTGCTAGAAATTAAAAAGAAAAGGAGCCAGAATGGCGATTGAAAATTATATGCCAGATTTTGCTGTGGAAGCAGTTTATGATCTGACAGTCCCAAGCCTGCAAGCGCATGGTATCAAGGCTGTTTTGGTCGATCTGGATAATACCCTCATTGCTTGGAACAACCCTGATGGGACGCCAGAGATGAAGCAATGGCTACATGACCTTCGGGACGCAGGCATTCGCATCATCGTGGTCTCAAATAACACCAAAAAACGGGTCCAACGTGCAGTTGAGAAATTTGGAATTGACTACGTTTATTGGGCCTTGAAGCCCTTTACATTTGGGATTGACCGTGCCATGAAGGAATTCCACTATGAGAAAAATGAAGTGGTCATGGTCGGCGACCAACTTATGACAGATATACGAGCAGCACACCGTGCAGGTATTCGCTCGATCTTGGTCAAACCCTTGGTCCAACACGACTCCATCAAAACGCAGATTAACCGGGCTCGCGAGCGCCGTGTTATGCGAAAAATCACTGAAAAGTACGGACCGATTACATATAAAAAAGGAATTTAACTATGGAAGAAATTCTCTGTATTGGTTGTGGAGCAACCATTCAGACGACAGACAAGGCTGGTCTAGGATTTACTCCCCAATCAGCACTTGAAAAAGGCTTGGAGACTGGAGAAGTCTATTGCCAACGTTGTTTTCGTCTCCGCCACTACAATGAAATCACAGATGTCCAGTTGACGGACGATGATTTCCTCAAACTCTTGCACGAGGTGGGAGACAGTGATGCCTTGGTAGTCAATGTCATTGATATCTTTGACTTTAATGGCTCTGTTATTCCAGGCTTACCACGTTTTGTATCGGGCAATGATGTTCTCTTAGTTGGAAATAAAAAAGATATCCTGCCCAAGTCCGTAAAGGCTGGTAAGATTAGCCAGTGGCTCATGGAACATGCCCACGAAGAAGGACTTCGTCCTGTTGATGTGGTCTTAACTTCAGCCCAAAACAAGCATGCCATCAAGGAAGTCATTGATAAGATTGAATACTACCGTAAGGGCCGCGATGTCTACGTAGTTGGTGTGACCAACGTTGGAAAATCAACCCTTATCAACGCCATTATCCAAGAAATAACAGGTGACCAAAATGTCATCACGACTTCGCGTTTTCCGGGGACAACCTTGGACAAGATTGAGATTCCGCTTGACGACGGATCTTATATCTACGATACGCCAGGGATTATCCACCGCCACCAGATGGCTCACTACTTGACGGCTAAAAACCTCAAGTATGTCAGCCCTAAAAAGGAAATCAAGCCCAAAACCTATCAACTTAACCCTGAACAAACCCTGTTTTTAGGTGGTCTTGGACGCTTTGACTTCATATCAGGAGAGAAGCAAGGATTTACAGCTTTCTTTGACAATGAACTCAAACTCCATCGTACTAAGCTAGAAGGTGCTAATGCTTTTTATGACAAGCACCTGGGAACCCTTCTGACACCACCAAATAGCAAGGAAAAAGAAGATTTCCCAAAACTAGTCCAGCATGTATTTACCATTAAGGATAAGACAGACTTGGTCATCTCAGGCCTAGGCTGGATCCGCGTAACAGGCAGCGCCAAAGTCGCCGTCTGGGCACCAGAAGGCGTCGCCGTCGTCACACGAAAAGCAATTATTTAAACACAGAAAGGAAAGAGTTGTCTGGATTAGGGCGAGCTCTGCGAGCCCATAACGAATACTTTTCGCCGTGGTGTCAGTTGGTACAAGGAATTGTACCAACTGCGGAAAATTTGAGACCTTAGGCTCAAATTTTAGTCATGAAAGTCCGAAGGACTTTGCTGACGTCCGTCACCACTTCAGAAAAGTATAAAAAGAAACTCTTTTAAAGAAATTATGTCATTAACATCGAAACAACGTGCCTTCCTCAACAGCCAGGCACACACCCTCAAACCCATCATCCAAATCGGGAAAAATGGACTCAACGACCAAATCAAAACCAGCGTTCGCCAAGCTCTTGACGCCCGTGAATTGATTAAAGTTACGCTCTTGCAAAATACAGATGAAAACATCCACGAAGTAGCTGAAATCTTGGAAGAAGAAATCGGTGTGGATACTGTCCAAAAAATCGGACGCATCTTGATTTTGTTTAAACAATCCAGCAAGAAAGAAAATCGCAAGATTTCCAAGAAAGTCAAAGAAATCTAAAACCTACTCCAAACAACTGTTTTTACAGAGAATTAAAGGAAGACGAGCCTATGGCAATCGAATTATTGACTCCCTTTACCAAGGTAGAGTTGGAGCCAGAAATCAAGGAGAAAAAACGCAAACAAGTCGGGATTTTAGGGGGAAATTTTAACCCTGTTCACAATGCCCATCTTGTTGTGGCGGACCAAGTACGACAACAGTTAGGACTGGACCAGGTCCTGCTTATGCCCGAATACCAACCACCTCATGTAGATAAAAAGGAAACCATCCCCGAGCACCACCGTCTCAAGATGCTTGAGTTGGCGATTGAGGGGATTGAAGGCTTAGCCATTGAAACTATTGAGCTGGAGCGCAAGGGCATTTCTTACACTTACGACACCATGAAGATTTTGACCGAGCAACATCCAGACACGGATTATTACTTCATTATCGGGGCGGATATGGTGGACTATCTGCCTAAATGGTACCGAATTGATGAGCTAGTCAACATGGTTCAGTTTGTTGGAGTTCAGCGTCCACGCTACAAGGCAGGGACTTCCTATCCAGTTATCTGGGTGGATGTGCCTCTCATGGACATCTCGTCCAGCATGGTGCGTGACTTCATTGCCCAAGGTCGGAAACCTAACTTTCTCCTACCTCAGCCAGTGCTAGACTACATCGAGAAGGAGGGGCTCTACTGATGGCATACCAAGACTATATCAACTGTTCCCGTGAGGTTTTGTTGGAAAGAATGTCAGAGCTTCTACCTGAAAAACGTTTAACCCATTGTTTGGGGGTGGAGCGTGCAGCCATAGAACTTGCGAAACGATTTGGAGTCGATGCCGAGAAAGCTGCTCTAGCAGGCCTTCTTCATGATTATGCTAAAAAGCTGTCAGATCAGGAATTTCTAGACTTGATTGACCAATATCAGCTAGATCCTGACCTCAAAAACTGGGGCAATAATGTCTGGCATGGGATGGTTGGAATTTACAAGATTCAGGAAGACTTGGATTTGCATGATCCAGAAATCTTGCGAGCTATTGAAATCCATACAGTCGGTGCTGGTCAGATGAGCGACCTAGACAAGGTTATCTACGTTGCAGACTATATCGAGCACAATCGTGCCTTTCCAGGAGTGGACGAGGCACGTGAGATTGCTGAGCTATCGCTCAATAAGGCAGTGGCCTACGAAACAGCGCGAACTGTGGAGTATTTAGCTCATCAGGGATTTCCCATCTATCCCCAAACCCTTGAAACCTATAACGCCTTTGTGCACTATTTGAAAGAGGACTAAATGAACGAAAAAGAATTACTAGAACTAGTCGTGAAAGCGGCTGATGAGAAACGTGCGGAGGATATCCTCGCACTTGATGTACAAGATTTGACCAGCGTGACAGACTACTTTGTTATCACTAGCTCGATGAATAGCCGTCAGTTGGACGCTATCGCAGATAATATCCGTGAAAAAGTAGCCGAAGCAGGCTTTAAAGGCAGCTATGTCGAAGGCGATGCAGCGGGAGGCTGGGTTTTGCTAGACCTCGGTGGTGTCGTTGTGCATATCTTCTCAGAAGAAATGCGTGCCCATTATAACCTAGAAAAACTATGGCATGAGGCAGAGTCTGTAGATATTTCAGAAGCCTTGGCCTAGTAGATGAACTCAGTTGCAGTCAACTGGGTTTATTTGCTTATTTTAGAAAAATTGATAGAAAGGTAAAGGGCGTCGTGTTTTGTTCATCTCGAAACTGAACACGAGCTAAAAGCTGCGAGAAAAAGAGTAACTTCCTTTGTATCTGAAGATACAGCAGAAAGTTTCCTATTTTCTCTTTGCTTTTAACGCTCTTTGTATCTTAGAAAGGATTTGAACCCGTCCTGTAATCGTCGGAAAATAGATAGCCTTCCTTGGAGCTCGGCTCCATCGTCAAGCTCCTAATTTCCATTCCGATTACGGGCGGACTTGGTATCATGAATATGGCTACTTACGAAACCTTTGCGGCTGTTTACGATGCTGTGATGGATGATAGTTTATACGATAAATGGACGGATTTTTCTCTGCGCCATTTGCCTAAGACTAAGGAGAGAAAGAAACTCTTAGAATTGGCTTGTGGGACAGGTATCCAGTCTGTGCGCTTTTCTCAAGCTGGCTTTGATGTGACGGGACTTGATTTGAGTGCGGATATGCTGAAGATTGCTGAGAAGAGAGCGACTTCAGCCAAGCAAAAGATTAATTTTATTGAAGGCAATATGCTGGATTTATCCAAGGCTGGTAAATATGATTTTGTGACTTGTTACTCGGACTCTATCTGCTACATGCAGGATGAGGTCGAGGTAGGAGACGTCTTTAAGGAAGTGTATAGTACCCTCAATGAAGATGGAGTTTTCATCTTTGATGTGCATTCGACCTACCAGACAGACGAAGTATTCCCTGGCTATTCCTACCATGAAAATGCGGAAGATTTCGCTATGCTTTGGGATACCTATGAGGACGAAGCTCCTCACTCCATCGTGCATGAGTTGACTTTCTTTATCAAGGAGGCTGATGGTTCCTTTAGTCGCCACGATGAGGTACACGAGGAGCGTACATACGAAGTCTTGACCTATGATATTTTGCTGGAACAAGCTGGTTTCAAGTCCTTCAAACTCTATGCGGACTTTGAGGACAAGGAGCCGACAGAGACAAGTACCCGTTGGTTTTTTGTCGCGCAGAAGTAGGAGAACATCATGACCATCACAGGTATTATCGCGGAGTTCAATCCTTTCCATAATGGCCACAAATACCTGCTGGATCAGGCGGAGGGACTGAAAATTGTTGCCATGTCTGGGAATTTCATGCAGAGAGGGGAGCCTGCTATCGTGGACAAGTGGACACGGGCTCAGATGGCTCTGGAAAACGGAGCGGATCTGGTAGTGGAATTGCCCTTTTTAGTCAGTGTTCAGGCGGCAGATTTCTTCGGTCAAGGGGCTGTGAATATCTTGGCGCGGTTAGGTATTGATACCCTAGCTTTTGGGACAGAGGAAGTTCTGGATTACCAGAAAATCGCTGACTTATATACAAATCAAGGTGTTGAGATGGAGAAATTTGTGGATAATCTGCCTGACTCTCTCTCCTATCCCCAGAAAACCCAAGCCATGTGGAAGGAATTTGCAGGTCTTGATTTTTCAGGCAATACCCCCAATCATGTCCTTGCTCTTACCTATGCCAAGGCGGTTGCTGGACGAAACATCAAACTGCATCCAATTCAGCGTCAGGGGGCAGGTTATCATTCTGTGGACAAGGATGTGGACTTTGCCTCGGCGACAGCCCTCCGTCAGCACCAGAGGGACAAAGATTTCTTAGAACGCTTTATGCCTTCTGTTACCCTCTTTGAGCAAGCCAGTAAGGTGAGCTGGGATGACTATTTTCCCATGCTCCGCTATCAAATCTTGTCAAATCCAGACCTAACCACCATCTATCAGGTCAATCAAGAAATGGCTGTGCGTATCAAGGATGCCATCAAAACAGCCCAGTCTGTGGACGAATTGGTCGAGGCAGTTGCCACCAAGCGTTATACCAAGGCGCGTGTCAGACGCCTCTTGACCTATATTTTGGTGCAGGTCAGAGAAAGCGACTTGCCAGAAGCCATTCATGTCCTTGGCTTTACCGAAAAAGGCAGACGACACCTCAAGTCTCTGAAAGGGCAGGTCCATCTAGTCAGCCGAATTGGCAAAGAACCTTGGGATGCTATGACTCAAAAGGCAGACCAGATTTACAAAATAGGACAGCCAAGCATCGCGGAGCAGAATTTCGGCAGAGCGCCCATCATAATAGAAACAAACTAAGTCTACTGAAAGGTAGGCTTTTTTAGAAGATTTTCGAATAAGTAGATAGAAAAGAAAAATCTTGTACAAGTTCCTGATAATTTCTTTCTTTTTGTGTATAATAGTGGAAAAGAGGTAAAACGAGGTATGGTTATGGAAGCAGTTCTTTACTCAACATTCCGAAATCATTTAAAAGACTACATGAAGAAGGTAAACGATGAATTTGAGCCTTTGACGGTGGTCAATAAAAATCCAGATGAGGATATTGTAGTCCTTTCAAAGAGCGAGTGGGATAGTATTCAGGAAACCCTGAGAATCGCTCAAAATAAGGAACTTTCTGACAAGGTCTTGCGAGGAATGGCTCAAGTTCGTGCTGGAAGCACTCAGGTGCATGTGATTGAGGAGTGAGAAATGCTGCTCAAATTTACAGAAGATGCCTGGGCGGATTATTGCTATTGTCAAAACCAAGATAAGAAAACATTAAAAAGAATCAATAAACTAATCAAGGATATTCAACGCGATCCTTTTTCAGGAATTGGTAAACCAGAACCACTCAAGTATGACTACCAAGGAGCTTGGTCACGGCGTATTGATGCAGAAAATCGCTTGATTTATATGATGGATGGAGATAGCATCGCTTTCTTGTCCTTCAAAGATCACTACTAAGTCTACTGAAAAGTAGGCTTTTTTATTGTATGCTTTATTGAAAATGTCATTTTTAAGAGTTAGAAAGTTTGTTTTGTGATTTCAGAACTTTCTTCTAAAATTCACACAAAACTCTTCAATTTGGGTTTGTGAAAATCGGTTTTTTATGATAGAATATTAAGGAATGTATGTCATTCGATAAACAAATTTAATGAGGTAAAAACATGGAAATCATGACACTTGCGATTGCTGTTTTTGCCGTCATCATTGGTTTAGTCATTGGATATGTCAGCATCTCAGCTAAGATGAAATCATCTCAAGAGGCTGCAGAGTTGATGCTTCTAAATGCTGAACAAGAAGCAACTAATTTACGAGGACAAGCTGAGCGCGAAGCGGATTTATTGCTAAATGAAGCCAAGAGCGAAAGCAAGTCTCTTAAAAAAGAAGCACTATTGGAGGCCAAAGAGGAAGCCAGAAAATACCGTGAAGAAGTGGACGCTGAATTTAAGTCAGAACGTCAGGAGCTCAAGCAAATTGAAAGTCGTTTGACGGAGAGAGCTACGAGCCTTGACCGTAAGGACGACAATTTGACGAACAAAGAAAAAACACTTGAACAAAAAGAACAAAGTATTTCTGATAGAGCAAAAAACCTTGATGCACGTGAAGAGCAATTAGAGGAAGTCGAAAGACAAAAAGAAGCTGAACTTGAACGTATCGGTTCCCTTTCCCAAACTGAGGCTCGAGATATTATCTTGGCTCAGACAGAGGAAAACTTGACTAAGGAAATTGCTAGCCGCATTCGTGAGGCTGAGCAAGAAGTCAAGGAACGTTCAGACAAGATTGCGAAAGATATCTTGGTTCAGGCTATGCAGCGTATCGCTGGTGACTATGTAGCAGAGTCAACAAACTCGACAGTTCACCTACCAGATGATACCATGAAGGGACGCATTATCGGACGCGAAGGTCGAAACATTCGTACCTTTGAAAGTTTGACAGGGGTCGATGTGATCATCGATGACACGCCAGAAGTGGTAACCTTGTCAGGATTTGATCCGATTCGTCGTGAAATTGCTCGTATGACCATGGAAATGTTGCTCAAGGATGGCCGTATCCACCCAGCTCGTATCGAGGAGTTGGTTGAGAAAAACCGTCAAGAGATTGACAATAAGATCCGTGAATACGGTGAGGCTGCTGCCTACGAGATTGGTGCGCCAAACCTCCATCCAGACTTGATGAAGATCATGGGACGCTTACAGTTCCGTACTTCATATGGACAAAATGTCTTGCGTCATTCGATTGAGGTTGCTAAGTTATCTGGTATCATCGCCAGTGAACTTGGTGAAAATGCAGCTCTTGCCCGTCGTGCTGGATTCCTTCACGACATCGGGAAAGCTATTGACCGCGAGGTTGAAGGTAGCCACGTTGAGATTGGTACAGAGTTGGCACGCAAGTACAAGGAACACCCAGTTGTGGTGAATACCATTGCTAGTCACCACGGCGATGTGGAAGCCGAAAGCGTCATTGCAGTGATCGTTGCTGCAGCAGATGCCTTGAGTGCAGCGCGTCCAGGTGCTCGTAGTGAATCTCTTGAAAGCTACATCAAGCGTCTCCATGATTTGGAAGAAATCGCCAATGGCTTTGAAGGAGTGCAAAATAGTTTTGCCCTTCAAGCAGGACGTGAAATCCGTATCATGGTTAATCCAGGACAAATCAAAGACGACAAAGTCACAATCTTGGCTCACAAAGTTCGTGAGAAAATTGAAAATAATCTCGATTACCCAGGAAATATCAAGGTAACCGTGATCCGCGAACTTCGTGCAGTAGATTATGCTAAATAAATAAGAAAGAGCAGTTGAAATATTACTGCTTTTTTGTTACACTAGATAGAAAGACTGTAGAAGGATAACTGACGCTAACATCAGTATCCGAGAGAAATTTCACTTTATTTCACAGACTAACTAAAGGAGACATAATGGCAGACCGAGGCTTGCTAATCGTTTTTTCTGGTCCTTCAGGAGTTGGGAAAGGAACGGTTAGAAGAGAGATTTTTGAGAGTTCTGAGAATCAATTTCAATACTCTGTATCGATGACGACGCGTGCGCAACGTCCTGGTGAAGTGGATGGAGTGGACTATTTCTTCCGTACTCGTGAAGAGTTTGAAGAGCTGATCCGTCAAGGTCAGATGTTGGAATATGCAGAATATGTCGGTAACTATTATGGAACTCCTCTGACCTATGTCAATGAAACTCTGGACAAGGGAATCGATGTCTTTCTTGAGATTGAAGTGCAAGGAGCTCTTCAGGTTAAGAAAAAGGTTCCAGATGCCGTCTTTATCTTTCTAACGCCACCAGATTTGGATGAATTGCAAGACCGCTTGGTAGGTCGTGGAACAGATAGCGCTGAAGTGATTGCCCAACGAATCGAAAAAGCCAAGGAAGAAATTGCCCTCATGCGTGAGTATGATTATGCCATTGTCAACGATCAGGTGCCCCTCGCTGCTGAACGTGTCAAGCGTGTGATCGAAGCAGAACACTTCCGTGTGGACCGTGTCATTGGTCACTACCAGGAGATGTTGCCAAAATCTCCAACTACTCGATAAACTATAGGAAACAGGTACAAGCAAATGATGTTAAAACCCTCTATTGATACCTTGCTTGACAAGGTACCATCAAAATATTCACTCGTAATCTTGGAAGCAAAACGCGCCCACGAACTAGAAGCAGGAGCGCCAGCAACTCAAGAGTTTAAGTCTGAAAAATCAACTCTTCGCGCTTTGGAAGAAATCGAGTCAGGCAACGTTACGATTCACCCAGATCCAGAAGGAAAACGTGAAGCGGTTCGTCTCCGTATCGAAGAAGAAAAACGCCGCAAAGAAGAAGAAGAAAAGAAAATCAAAGAGCAAATCGCTAAAGAAAAAGAAGATGGTGAAAAAATTTAAGGTTGGGGGGACTCAATCTTATTTTTTCTATTGCAAGAATTTACTGACAAGGAGGAGGTGAGAAGATGGCAATCGCAAAGATTATTGTGGATGTTCCCCTGATGCAGACGGACCAGCCCTATAGTTATAAGGTCCCAGAGGAATTTGTAGAGATGCTGGAAGTCGGTATGCGGGTCCATGTCCCCTTCGGCAAGGGCAATCGTTTGATACAAGGGATTGTGCTAGATTTGGAGTTCCAGTCAGATGAGGAAGAAGCCGATCAGGACTTGAAAGAGATTGCGGAGGTGCTGGATTTTTCTCCCGTCTTGACCCAGGAGCAACTCTGGCTGGCTGAGGAGCTACGCAAGTCCGTCTTTTCTTACAAAATCTCCATTCTAAAAGCCATGCTTCCAGGATTTTTAAACTCCAGTTATGATAAGATTCTCTATCCTCTGGAAGGTCTGAGACAGTCAGACCGAGAGCGTCTGTTTGGTTCAGAAGATTCGCTAGCCTTTTCTTCTCTAGATCTTGCCAAACAGGCAGAAATGATGCGTTTGACCAGGAAAGGGCTACTCCGTTTAGAATACCAGGCAGTCGATCAAAAGAAGGTCAAGACCCAGTCTTGGTATGAGGTTGATTCTACTCAGCTAGAGCAGATTGAGATTTCTGCGCGTGCTAAGAAAAAGGCAGAGCTGAGAGACTATTTGCTAGCTCATCCTGAGAGTGCTCCTCTGGCTAGTTTATTAGAGTCCTACTCACGCGATCAAGTCAACTTCTTTGTGGAGCAAGGAGCTCTAACCTTAGTCCAAAAGGAAGTGCAACGCTCAGCCGCTTATTTTGAAGGCATTGAAGCCAGCCAACCTTTGGAATTGAATCCAGAACAAAGACAGGCGCGTGATGCCGTTGTCAGTGCTATTGGCAGTCAACAGCCTCCTTTCCTCCTTCAAGGAATTACAGGAAGTGGGAAGACAGAGGTTTACTTACAGATCATCCAAGGAGCCTTGGACAAGGGGAAGACAGCTATTTTACTGGTTCCTGAGATTTCTCTGACGCCACAAATGACGGAGCGTTTTATTGCTCGATTTGGTGAGAAAGTGGCTATTCTTCACTCAGGTCTGTCCAATGGTGAGAAGTACGACGAATGGCGCAAGGTTGAGCGCGGCGATGCCCAAGTTGTTGTTGGCGCTCGATCAGCTATCTTTGCTCCTTTGAAAAATCTAGGTGTCATGATTATCGACGAAGAGCATGAAGCCAGCTACAAACAAGACAGCAATCCCCGTTATCATGCCAGAGAGGTCGCCATCTTACGGGCCCAGTACAATCAAGCAGCCCTAGTCCTTGGCTCAGCGACACCGAGCTTAGAAAGCCGTGCGCGGGCTGGAAAAGGCGTCTATCAACACTTACGCCTGACCCAACGGGCCAATCCTTTGGCCACTATTCCTGAGGTTCAAGTGATTGATTTTCGAGACTATATCGGGCAGAATGAGACATCAAACTTTACGCCCCCTTTGCTAGAAGCCATCCAAGACCGCTTGGATAAAAAAGAGCAGGTAGTCCTCATGCTCAACCGTCGGGGTTATTCTAGCTTTGTTATGTGTCGGGAGTGTGGGACGGTGGATACTTGTCCCAACTGTGACATTTCTCTGACTCTCCACATGGATACCAAGACCATGAATTGCCATTACTGTGGCTTTTCGAAGGGGATTCCTCAGGTCTGTCCCAACTGTCAGAGTCGCAGCATCCGCTACTACGGGACGGGGACTCAGAAAGCCTATGATGAGCTAGCAGAGCTCTTTCCTCAGGCACGCATTCTGCGGATGGATGTGGATACGACCCGCAGGAAGGGCAGTCACCAAACTCTTCTTGACCAGTTTGGTCAAGGGCAAGCAGATATCTTGCTGGGAACTCAGATGATTGCCAAGGGCTTGGATTTTCCAAATGTGACCCTAGTCGGAGTCCTCAATGCGGATACAGCCTTGAATCTGCCTGATTTCCGTTCTTCTGAGAGAACCTTCCAACTCTTAACTCAGGTGGCAGGACGGGCAGGTCGTGCGGAAAAAGCTGGGCAGGTCTTGATTCAGTCATACAATCCTGAGCACTATGCCATTCGTTTTGCCAAGGAACAGGACTATGAAGGTTTTTACGCCTATGAAATGAGTATTAGGCGTCAACTCGGCTATCCACCTTATTATTTCACCATTGGGATTACCCTCTCTCACAAGAAAGAAGAAGAGGTTGTCAAACGTGCCTATGAAGTCATGGGGATTTTGCGCTCAGGTTTATCGGAAACTAGTAAAATCCTTGGACCAACGCCTAAACCCATCGCACGTACCCACAACCTTTATCATTACCAGATTTTGATTAAATACCGTTTAGAAGATGAGCTGGGTCCAACTCTTAACCAGGTCTTGGCCTTGACTCAAGAACGGGAAAATAGCGAACTTCGTCTCAGCATTGACCACGAACCGCAGCAATTTTTATAAGAAGGAGAAGAAATGACAAAACTAATCTTTATGGGGACACCCGACTTTTCAGCAACAGTTTTGAAGGGGTTGTTATCAGATGACCGTTACGAGATTCTAGCTGTTGTGACCCAGCCAGACCGCGCTGTCGGCCGTAAAAAAGTGATCCAAGAAACCCCAGTCAAGCAAGCAGCCAAAGAAGCAGGTCTTCCTATCTACCAACCTGAAAAATTATCTGGAAGTCCAGAGATGGAAGCCATTATGAAGCTAGGGGCAGATGGGAT
>URCN01000037.1:0-14932 GCA_900546335.1 uncultured Streptococcus sp. | reverse complement strand
AAGTAGTCCTCGACAATCGGATCGACTGGTGCTAAGAGAACGGAACCCGGAGCCATACCGTCTGCAATTTGCATTTTTCCTTTAGCAATCTCCGAACGGTCTTTGAAAAAGGCCAAATGAGCCTCTCCAACCAAGGTCACAATGGCTGTCTTAGGATGAGCCAATTCAGACAAAAGATGGATATCTCCTAGGTGATCCTGCCCCATCTCCAAGACCAACTTTTCTGTTCCTTCAGGCATGTGGAGAACTGTGTAGGGAAGGCCAATCTCGTTATTGTAGTTTCCTTGTGTTTTGTAAGTCTTGTAGGTTGTTGACAGTAAATGCGCCAACATATCCTTGGTCGTCGTCTTGCCATTTGAACCCGTAACGGCAAAGACATCAACAGCCGTTTTCTCAAGATAGTAGACTGCGAGGGCTTGAAAGGCAGTCAAGACGTCGTCTACTAGAATGTAGGGATGATTTGCAACCTCTTTCTCAGACAAGGTTACTGCTGCACCATTTTCAAAAGCTGTTTCGATAAAGTCATGACCATCGCGCGCACCTTTGAGTGGCACAAACAAATCACCTGTCCCAATCAAACGACTGTCAAACTCAGCTTTTTCTAACTGGGCATCCGCAAAAAGACTAACATCATTTTTAGCTCCAACAGCTTGGGCCACTTCGTGGATTGTTAATTTCATTTCTACTCCTTTAAAAAGGGTTGAAGTCCAAGAACTCTAATCACCTACAGTGATAGTTCCGGCTTCTACCCTCTCTTTCATTTTATAGCAAATGCGCTTCGCGCTTGTCAAAACTTTGCTTAGCAAGGTCAACCAAACGCTCGATTAGTTCTGGGTAGCTGATTCCCATATTGTCCCAAAGTAGTGGATACATAGACCACTGGGTAAAACCTGGCATGGTATTAAGCTCGTTTAGGAAAATCTCGCCCTTATCTGTATAGAAGAAATCACAACGAGACAGACCGAGGCCACCGATTGCACAGAAGGCTGTTTCTGCATTATGACGCATGACAGCTGCCACATCATCACTAATCTTGGCTGGGATGTCCATGGTAATCTTGTTATCGATATATTTGGCATCGTAGTCATAAAAGGCAACATCCTTGACCACTTCACCAGGAAGTGTGCTCTTCACTTCGTAGTTGCCCAAGAGACCAACCTCAATTTCACGAGCATTCACCCCTTGCTCTACCAAGACACGGCTGTCATATTGGAAGGCAAGTTCCAAAGCTTGACGGAGTTCCTCTTGGTTTTCAGACTTAGAAATACCGACACTTGAACCCATGTTTGACGGCTTCGTGAAGACTGGATAAGTCAGTTTTTCTTCAACTTCAGCGATTTTAGCAGTCACATCATCACCTTCGACGATAGCCACATAAGGTACTTGGGCAATCCCAGCAGACTCCAAGACACGCTTGGTCGTAATTTTATCCATGGCAAGGCTGGATGACAAGATATTACAACCAACATAAGGCATTTTCAAAACTTCTAAGAATCCTTGAACTGAACCATCTTCTCCCATCGGACCATGAAGAACTGGAAAGACCACTGCACCTTCTTCATAGATGGCACTTGGCGCTATTTTCTTGTCCCAGTCAATAGTCGCATTGGTCATGAGACGATCCTCTTGACCTGGGGTCTGGCTAAATTCCTGTGTTTTGATAAAGTCACCTGACTGGCTGATGAAGAAAGTCTTGACTGTGAAACGGTCGTAGTTGACCGCACGCATAACACTTTCAGCTGAAAGGACAGAGACTTCACGCTCTGCACTACGCCCACCGTATAAAAGAATAATTGTTTGTTTCATATTGCTTGTCCTAATTCTAATAGAATACTCGTTCTTTAGTATATCATATTTGCTTCTTTTTTGAAACTTGAACATGGTACTAGAATTTAAGAAACATAAAAGAGACCGTTAACATCAAAGTCGGTCTCCTTAATTTTCTTATAAATAAATTTAGTTCGTAAATTTGTCTACTCCTACAACTCTGTCCGATTTTCAATGGCTCGTAAGAGTGTGACTTCGTCCGCATACTCGATATCTGCTCCCACGGCTAGTCCTCGTGCTAGGCGAGTTACCTTGATACCAGCGGGTTTGAGGAGACGAGAGAGATACATAGATGTCGCTTCCCCATCTGCCGTCGCATTGGTTGCCACAATCACCTCTGAAACCTCACTATCCATGAGACGGGTCATGAGACTCTTGAGGTTGATATCGTCTGGGCTGATACCATTCATCGGAGAAATGAGGCCGTGCAAGACATGATAGAGTCCATGGTATTCTTGGATGTTTTCCATAGCAGCCACATCGCGACTATCCTCTAGCACCAAGATGGTTGTCTGATCACGAGTCGGATCTGTACAGATCGAGCAAGGATCGTCATCCGTTAAACGGCCACAGATGGAACAATAGGTTAATTCCCGCTTAGCAGACAGGAGATTTTTGGCAAATTCATTGACATCGTCATCAGACATTCCAATGGTATAGAAGGCTAGGCGGGTAGCCGTTTTAATCCCGATACCTGGTAACTTTGAATAGCTATCAATCAGCTTGGCAATAGGTGTTGGATACAGCATAAGTTCCTTTCTAATTCATTGGATGGTGTTGGTTATAAAGATTGATGATATCACGCGCAATAGAAGGTCCGACACCGTTTGTAAGGTTGGTGTTATGAGGAAAGACGACTGCGACCGCAATTTGAGGATTTTCGGTCGGTGCATAGGCGACTGCATTGGTATTATTGGCTTTTTGACCGCCATTAACGTAACTTTCGGCAGTACCCGTTTTCCCGCTGATGGAAACGGCTGCGCCATTTGAAAAGGCACGACCAGTTGTCAGAGCACTCGTTCCATGCGAAACTTGATAGAAACCTTGCTGCAAGATAGCCATATCTGATTCTGAGATATTGACCTTGTTCAGTTCCTTAGTGGCTGTTTCTTGAACCAGGCTGCCTAAGCCACCTTGGTCATTGTTTCCATAAACCCCTTCAACGATGTGAGGAGCCAAACGTACGCCATTGTTTGCAATGGTTGCGACATACTGGGCTAACTGCATTGGTGTGTAGTTGTCAAACTGACCAAAGGAATTATTGATATAGTTCCCCAAATCAAATTCTTTTGGCGTAAATCCTGTGGATTCATCTGGGAGATCAATCCCTGTTGAAGCTCCGAGTCCGTATTCCCCAAAGGTTGACCGCAATTTGCCCATTGCAGTCTCTAACTGTCCCGTTGCGGCCACCATGTTTGGTGTGTAGGTCTGTCCCATGATTCCTAGAGCAGTTTGAACCATATAGGCATTAGAAGAGTATTCTAGAGCCTCAACTGCTGTGATAGGGAAAGAGCCATAGGACAAGGTATACCATGAATTGATAGGGGCCGAACCTTGGAAAACAATCGGCTGGTCTGTCAAGGTTTGATTACCTGACAAGACTCCATTTTCCCAACCAGAGCTGATGGTCGCTGCCTTAACGACAGATCCTGGCACAAAGACATTGGTTATCGTTCCAAGCGAATCTGAACTTAATTTTCCGGATTCGACATCATGCTTGACACCTGACATGGCCAAAACTGCTCCGGTTTTAGGATTGAGGGCTACGGCGTAAACCCCTTCAGAATATTTGGCTCCACCGTTACCCAACTCTGAGTTAAAGTAGCTCTTGAGTAGGTCATCCACACCATTCTGGAAAGCTAGGTCAACCGTTAACTTGATATTGTTTCCTTTGCTTCCTTCTTCGACATTTTCCACACTTTCCATATTTCCGTGTTTGTCGAGGTGGATTTCTTTGACGGAGCGTTTGCCTTGAAGAACATCTTCATATTGCTTTTCAAGATAGGAAGTTCCCACTCGGTCATTGAGAGAATACCCTTTTTTGAGATAGGCATCAACTTCCTCAGCTGGAAGTCCTGACTTTTCATTTGAAACGCTACCGACAATCGTCGATAAAGATGTATCCAGTACTTTACGATCCCATGAAGTTGAAATACTAATCCCTGGTAATTCCTTGGACGCTGATGCAACGAGAGCAACTTGGGTATCATCTAAGGCATCCGTAGAAATGGTACCCGTCGCAAAATTTTCAACAGCATTGAGCTGACTAAAGAGATAGATTTCCTTTTTCTGGTCATCTGTATAATTAAGTTGACTCACGTCAATGCTTTCAACCGCATTATTGTAAAGTGTCGCTTCCGATAAGCGGTTCCCATCTGAATCCAGCCGTTTATCGTTTGGCAAGGATTCGACTGTTTTTTTGTAAATATCCTGGTCCGCCAAGTAATAGTCTGCAATCTGTCGATCAGTCAGATCAGGGGAAGTTACATGTACATATGCGAGAAGTTTCTTGGCTGTCTCCTTCAATTCAGCTGCCGTCATTTTATTGTTTCGTGTGAAAGAAACAACCTGCTTGACAGTGTTTTCTACCAAGGGTTTCCCTGCCGCATCATAGATCTGTCCACGAGCTGAACTGGTTGTTACCCTTGTTTGGCTGGCTGAGGCCAATTTTGTTTCATAAAAATCCTTATTGAGCACCTGCATGTATAACAAACGACCAATAATGGCCATAAAGAGCAGGATGACAATCGCAAATAGTAAATTAAGCCGAATCGGAATCGAATGGCTATTAAATTTTCTCATACAACTAAGACTCTTTTCTAGCAAAATTCCCGATTTCCACCTTTATTTTCCCTAAAATAATAGAGTAAATAGGTGAAGCTCAGTACATCTCATTGTACCATATTTTACGGAGAAACTCTTGGAAAAGTCGAAGCATTTTTTGACTTTTAACTGAAAATGCCTTTTTATTTGGTTATCCTATTTTCTATGATATAATGATAGTAATAGTTAGGAAAGCGTTAATTTTTAAGACTTTGACTCATAAAAAGGAGCCTCATGAACAAGCCAGATATCGCAACCATAATCGACCTCCATTTTGAAGAATTAACCGAGCTCGAGCAAGAAATCGCTCGCTATTTTTTGCAAGCTGAAACGATCCAAGATGATCTCTCTTCTCAGCAAGTTACCCAGAAATTACATATCTCCCAAGCAGCCTTGACCCGCTTTGCCAAAAAGTGTGGTTTTACAGGCTACCGAGAGTTCGTCTTTCAATACCAGCATCAGGCTAGTAAACCGGACACTCATTCGCACAAACACAGTCCTTTGACCAAACGTGTTTTACGAAGCTACAGTATCATGAGAGAACAAACACAGGATTTGATTGACGAAGAACAACTGGAACGCGTCGCCCAATTAATCGATGACGCAGAACGAGTTTACTTTTTTGGAACGGGAAGTTCTGGTCTGATTGCCCGTGAGATGAAACTCCGTTTTATGCGATTAGGTGTGGTCTGTGAAGCTTTGACCGATCGGGATGGCTTTGCATGGACGACCAGTATCATGGATGAAAACTGTTTGGTGCTTGGCTTTTCTCTCTCAGGTACCACCCAATCTGTCCTAGATAGTTTGCTGGACGCCAAGGAAATGGGGGCCAAGACCATTCTCTTTACCAGTTCTCCTAGCAAAGACTGTCAGGCCTACACCGAAACAGTCCTAGTCGCAAGTCATAGTCAATCTTCTTACATCCAACGTATTTCCGCTCAACTTCCTATGCTCTTTTTAACAGATTTGATTTATGCCTACTTTTTAGAAATCAATCGTGAGAGCAAGGAAAAAATCTTTAATAGCTATTGGGAAAATAAAAAACTCAACGGCTATCGTAGACAAAAACGCGCTAGAAAATCCTAGTTTGGTTGAACCAAACTAGGATTGTTTTGTTTTGAAATGATAATAGGCACATAGGTGGTCTTTCCCATCTTTCTCTTTGTGCTAATCCCTTTTTTATCTGCGTTTTTCAGTCCTTCCATAAATTCCCCTTTCCGTTTTTGAATTTTTGATAACAAAAAGGAAGTATCGACTATTTGCTGCTTTTACTTCCTCTCTTTAATTTTATTTAATTGTTTTACTTCGACAAAGTGAGTTTTAGATTTTAACCCTTCAGGAACATAAAATGAGCTATTCTCCAGAAGTATGTTCTATAAGATTATAGTTTAATGCAAAGTGTAGCGATGTAGTCATTTCCATAACGTGACAATCGATGTCTTTTGTCACACGATTCATAAAAATCAATCATAGCGAGACCATTTTTAAGTTGTCCTCTAATCTGACTTTCTAAGGTATGGCTAAATTCATATCCATATTCTGGATTGATGGTAATTTTGTCTTCCTCTTCAAGCTCTCTTGAATTAAAAGGTAGTGAAAACTTTAACAGTAATTCCTCATCGGGTTTGTCCCATACAGTGTCAGCATCATACATGTAGATCCAAGGATTCATGAATCCGACCATTAACAAACCGCCCTTTTTCAATACGCGAGAGGCTTCTTTATACATGTTTTCTAAATCTTCTATGTATACATTTGAAACTGGATTAAAAATAATATCAAAGGTTTCATCTTCAAATGGGAATGGTTTTGTCATATCGCCTTGAACGGTATTGATTTTTAAGCCTTCTCGTTTTGCAACCATTTCATCTCTTTCTAATTGTGATTTAGAAAAATCCATAATGGTGACATCATAACCTTTTGCAGCAAAAACGGGACCCTGCTGACCACCACCACAAGCTAACCCTAATATCTTTTTTCCCTTAGCTTTTTCAAACCATTCTGTGGGGACTTTTTCCCCAACAGTTAAGGCAACAGAAATTGGATGCTTTCTAGCTTCTTCTAATTCTTCATGTGTCACTGGCTCAGTATAGGCATTTTTGACATTATTCCATCGATCTTCATTTAATTTTATATAATTACTCATCTTACAATCTCCTCGTAATTTTATATGATTTCGATTTCAGGTGAATAGGTTACCATTACATTTTCTCACCTCTAGAAATTCTAATTTGTCAATTTCTCGTCCATCTCATTATATCATTTTCCCATTTACTCAAGCTAAATATCAATTAAATGGGTGATAGAATTGCTCTCACCTTGTAATTCATCATCTCGCCTTAACCTTTCATACAAGGCGGTTATTTTCTCCTAGTCTCTCACGATTACCTCCTTTGGCTCAAATTCTTCAATAAAAAAAGAATTAAGCAAAACAGTTTTCACTCAAGTAGTGATTAAGTGTTTTTCTTAATTCTATAGTTCCAAACTAGGATTGTTTTGTTTTGATACTCTTCGAAAATCAAATTCAAACCACGTCAGCTTCACCTTGCCGTACTCAAGTACTGCCTACGGCTAGCTTCCTACTTTGCTTTTTGATTTTCATTGAGTATAAAATGATAATAGGCTCCCAACATCCCTGCTGTGTTTTGGTGATGGGCAAATTCTAATCTCGTCTTTTCAGCTAGGCTTGGTACCAAGGCAGCCTTCAAGGCTGCGCGAATCTTCGGTTTGAGGATAGCTTCTTGCCCCATGATACCGCCACCGAGAATGACTACTTCTGGATTGGCCACATAGCAAATATTTGCCAGACCTTTTCCAAGGTAATCTACCATGCGGTCAATACCTGCCATACAGATTTTATTTCCTTCAGTGGCTTCCTTGAAAATTCTGCGACCATTCCACTGGTCAACTGGATCTCCATGAGCTACTGCTACATACTCCACTAAGGCTGTAGTAGAGGCGAGGTCTTGGAAAGCTCCATCCTGCATGTGCATGTAACCGACTTCGCAGGCCGAATTGCTAAATCCATGGAAGACTTTCCCATCCATAATCAAGCAACCACCGATACCTGTTCCAATGGTCAAGCAAAGTGTGACACTCGCTCCCTTGCCTGAACCAGATACTGCCTCAGCCAGACCTGCACAGTTGACATCATTTTCAATCTCACAAGGAATCGCAAAGCTCGTCTCAATTTCCTTCTTGAACTGGGTTCCTGCATAGTTGGGAATCTGAGGACCAGCATAGAAAATCTCACCCTTATCAGGATCCACCATCCCTGCCGAAGAAATGGCAACACCTGCTACTGGGCCCTTTTCTAAATAGCTGGCTACGATATCTTTTGTCTTTTGTAAGATATGAGGACCACCCTTATGCGCCTCAGTTGGCATTTCATGCGATTCAACAAGTTGGCCTTCTTGGTCAATCAAACCATATTTGATATTGGTTCCACCGATATCAATTGCAACGTAGTGTGTCATAAATACCTCCTTATGGATTAGAGGAAGCGCTCCTTGGTTTCACGAATCAAGGCTGCAGCTGCTTCTACAACTGGTCGATCTTCTTCAGTCACTGGCGTCAATGGTGAACGAACTGATCCAATGTTCAAGCCTTCATTGATTTTCAAGACTTCTTTGATCACACCGTACATATTTCCATGTGCAGCAGTCAATTTACCAATGATTGCGTTTATAGCGTATTGCAATTCACGCGCTGTTTCCAAGTCTTTCTCAGCAATCAACTCATTGAGTTTCAAGAAGAGTTCTGGCATCGCACCATAAGTACCACCGATACCAGCCTTAGCACCCATGAGGCGTCCACCTAGGAACTGTTCATCTGGACCGTTAAAGACAATGTGGTCTTCTCCACCAAGGCTGACAAAGGTTTGGATATCTTGAACTGGCATAGAAGAGTTCTTCACACCAATAACACGTGGATTTTTCAACATTTCTGTGTAGAGGCTTGAAGTCAAAGCAACACCTGCCAACTGAGGAATGTTATAAATCACGTAGTCTGTGTTTGGAGCTGCAGCACTAATGTCATTCCAGTATTTGGCAACTGAGTATTCTGGCAAGCGGAAGTAAATCGGTGGAATCGTTGCAATAGCATCTACTCCCAAGCTTTCTGCGTGGCAAGCAAGTTCCATACTATCTTTGGTATTGTTGCAAGCTACGTGAGCGATGATGGTCAATTTCCCTTTGGCAACTGCCATGACTTCTTCCAAAATCAACTTGCGGTCTGCCACGCTTTGGTAGATACATTCACCAGAAGAACCATTGACATAGAGACCTTGAACTCCCTTATCAATAAAGTATTGAACCAAGGCACGCGTACGCTCTGGACTGACTTCTCCTTGATCATCATAACATGCGTAGAAGGCTGGAATGACACCTTCGTATTTTTTCAAATCTGACATAGATTTTCTCCTAAGATTTCTTTTTTCTGCTGAGAGCAGTTCTATTTTTTTACAAGTTTAGTATACACCTTGTGAAAATCGCTTTCAATATCTTGTATACACTTAGATTTTAGTTTCTACCTGTATTTTAGAAACTGTAACGATTGAAAGTAGTTTCAGAAACACCTCATCCTACTGGTATTTGGCGAAAATTTTCTCCATCAAACCTGCTTGGAGAAAGACCAGCAAACCAAAGCCAAAGAGGATAAAGGCCGATCCACCCAAAAGGAGAGTGAAGGCGGATAGATAAAGAACCATCACAATAAGAAAGAGAATGGCTAACATGAGGAAGAACCATGGAAAGTTAAAACTTGCCAAGATAAGCCCTTTTTGCAGCACTTCTTTCCAAGACAAATCATAGCGCGCAGCGATGGGATAACTAGCCAGCATCACGAGAGTGAGGAAGATGAGAATCCCCAAACAAATAGCTTTCACAATCTGGAAAGGCAAAGCTGTCTGACCCCAGAAGAGATAGAGATCTAGAAGGCTTAATGACACAATGCCTAACTCCAGCAAACCTAACTGGAAACCCAGTTTCAGATTTTGCTTGAAGGCTCTTAGATAAGTTCTAAAGACTGGTACCCGTCTGCTTCTCTTAATCTCAAACATGGTTTCATAGAGGCTGATTTTCGCCACTCCAATCGTCACGATGGGCAAACAAGAGACGACAAAAAGAAGATTGACTGTCACAATATCCAAGACCTTCTCACTGAAACGCATGAGAAAATTATCTGTATCAAATGCTGCCTTGATAAGGCTTACTCCTTTTTGTGCCATGTTTGCTCCTCCTGATTCTTTTAATCAATCAAAATTTTAAAGAGATATTTGCGAACCTTTTCTTCCATCCCTGCGTAGCCATTTGGCTGGTGCGGTTCTCCTGGGAAGAAAATCGCAAAATTGTGATAGCCCAGCAAGAGTGGGTATTTTTCATGACAATGGACAAAGCCAATGTCACTCGCTTCGTCGAATGCTACTGCCTCATCTTTGATACGTGAACCGTAGCTCGAATATTCATGTCCTTCTACCAGCAAATGCAAGTCTGCATAGTTCTTATGGTGCTCAAATTGATCATTTTTAGCTTGATTGAGGACATTTTCCTGAACAACTAGAAAGACCTTGTCCCCGTCAATCTCATACTTACCGAGTTCGAAAGAATCCTTACGGTGCTGATAGAGATAGTCGATAGCCTTGTCTAGATTGGGATGGATTCCTTTGTAAAAGGCGATGTTTTTCAAATCGTCAAAAATCATACTGTTTCCTTCATTTCTGATAGTTACTAGTTTTCAGTTTCGAATGTTCCTTCTCTATTTCCCTGTAATAGTGCGGACGGAAGCAAATTCCTTCGGAATTTCATTCCTAATTTTTGAGCCTTTCACTCCTTCATCGTCAGTCTCAAAAATTCCGTCTAAGATAAGCGTTAATTGCTTATCTTAGATACCACTAAAGCGGGAAATAGTTACCCTAAAACGAACCTACTCTATCTAGTATCATGAAAAGAGTTCATTCTTAAGTTTATAAGTGTCTGACAAAACTTCACGAAGTAACTGCATACTCTCCATTTTGTAGACACTTATAACTCTGTATTCTCTTATACTCAATGAAAATCGAAGAACAAACTAGAAAACTAACCGCAGACAATACTTAAGTATGGCAAGGTGATGCTGACGTAGTTTAAACTCGATTTTCGCAGAATCTTATCCTTTAACAGCTCCCATAGTAATCCCTTGAGTGAAGGATTTTTGGAAGACAAGGAAGACTGTTACGATTGGCACTGCTGCAAGGGCTGCACCCGCCATGATCAAACCATAGTTGGTCGCCATTTCGGCCTGCATGGTCGCAACCCCGAGTGAGATGGTTAAGTTTTGACGTGAAGTCAACATAACCAACTGCATAAAGTAGTCGTTCCAAGTATTGATGAAGGTAAAGATCGCAAGGGCTGCAAATCCTGGTTTCACGATAGGGAAGGCTACGCTCCAGAAGGTACGAATCTCACCACAACCGTCGATTTTAGCTGATTCAAGCAATTCTGTAGGGATGTTTTCGCTGAACTGTTTCATGAGGAAGACCCCAAATGGCCATCCAATCAAAGGCAAGATAACTGCCCAAAGAGTATCGTGAATTCCCATGAAGTTAACGATACGTACCAATGGTACAAGGACAACTTGTTTTGGAAGAGCCATGGCAGCGATAAAGACTGCAAAGAGGATGCGTTGACCATAGAAACGTTTTTTAGCCAAGACATAACCTGCTAGAGAAGAGGTTGCACAGACTAAGAACATGGTTACCAGTGAGATAAATACAGAGTTCCACATCCACTGCATAGCAGGGTTTTGCACCATGAGTTGTTGGAAGTTCTCCATGGTTGGCATTTTAGGGAACCACTGTGGTGGGATCATAATGGTATCCGGTTGTGATTTGAAGGCCCCTGTCAAAATCCAGTAGAATGGAAAGATGAACAGCACGGTCAACAAGAGCAAGATAATCGTTGAAATAACAGTGAAAGCTGTTAAGGGTTTCTTTTGTGTAGATTGCATAGCTGTCTCCTTTCTTTAGTATTCTACGTCGTTTCCAAGGACTTTAAATTGAACAAAACTTACGATCGCGATCATAATTGCCAAGAAGACACCGATAGTATTGGCATAGCCGTATTCTGTCAATTGGAAAGCTTTTTCGTAAAGGTAGTACATCAAGGTACTTGTTGAGTAGTTTGGACCACCAGATGTCAAGAGCTGAATCAAGGCGAAACATTGGAATGAGTTGATGGTCGTAATAATTGCGATGTAAAGAGTTGTTGGAAGAAGGCTAGGCCATTTGATCTTCCAGAAGACTTGAAATTCAGTCGCACCGTCTACACGCGCTGCTTCAACAAGTGAGTTGTCAATATTCCCCATGGCAGCGATATAAAGAATAATCGGTTGACCAACAGATGTTGTCAAAAGGATAATCATAATCGCTAGCAAAGCCCAGTTTTTGTCACCCAACCAAGAAATATTTTGGCTGATGATATGGCTTGACTTAAGGACAAAGTTTAGAATCCCTGATAGTGGGTCATAGATCCATTTCCATACAACCGTTACGGCAACACTACCTGTAACTACAGGAAGGAAGAAGACGAAACGATAGAAAGAACGGGCAATGGCATTTTGATGATAGGTTTGAGATGCTACAAAGAGCGAGAAGAGAACCACAATCGGAACAGATCCAATAACCAGGATAACGGTATTGATCAAAGACTTCACAAAGACAGGGTCTTTAAACATGCGAATGTAGTTGTCCAAGCCCACAAACTCAAATTTAGTCATGGAGTAGTTAAAGAAACTTGTAATGAATCCCATAATCATAGGAGCCAAGACAAAGATGACAAAGAAGAATAACACTGGTGCTAGGAAAGCGTAGGAAATCACTGTTTCCCGCATACGAATTTTATTGACTTTCACAGTCGGCACCTCTCTTTCAAATAGAATAGTTTTTGATTTTCTTGAACTGTTTTAAAACCAAAATGAAATTTTTTAAGATTCGCTTATGTAAGAACTTCATTTTAATTTCGTGACAGTTCCTACCATTTCAAACAAAAGTCCCCCTTTTCTTACACCATAGTGCACAGGGAAAAGGGGGGAATCAATCTGACTTAGTGCTTATTGTTTTGTAGCTTTTTTGATTGTTTCGTTAGCTTTTTCAGTGAAGGCTTTCAAAGCATCCGCTGGTTTTTCGTCACCATTTGATACAGATTGCAACATTGGGAACCAAAGTGTTCTCATTTCAGCAAATCCATCGATAGTATTGTAGTATGGTGAGTAGTATTTAGTCCAGCCACTGATTGTTTCCATACGTTTGTCTTCATAAAGTTTGCCAAATGAAGTACGAACTGGGAAGGCACCTGTACGAACTACATCTTTAGGACCCCATTCTTTGTCATCTGCGATGAATTGAACAAATTTCTTAGCAGCTGCGACTTTCTTATCGTCTTTGTTGTTAAATACTGCAAATCCGTTTACAAGGTATTCAAGAGATGGTTTACCAGAGTCTGATGGGAATGGTACTTCTACCACATCTACCTTACTTGCTTCCAAGAGTTTCGCTTGGATACCGTTTTGAGCTGGTGCCCAAAGGATTGTGTATGAAGTTTGACCGTTAGCAAAGTTTTGGATGTCTGCTCCACCGTCAAATTGTGAACCATTGTTCAACAAACCATCTTTGATCCAGCTAGCCGCTTTTTCAAGACCTTTGACGAATTTAGGATCGTCTGTTGTATATTTGGTTACATCTTTATCTGTTACAGAACCGCCATAAAGGTTTGCGATGAAGGCACGTGTTCCTTGGTCTCCCCCTTGACCAGAACTGAACAATGAACCTGGTGTATAGCCTTTATCTTTAAGCGCTTTCAAAACTTTTTCAAAGTCATCAGTTGTCCAACCTTCTTTTACAAGGTTTGCAACTCCAGCATCTTCCAACATTTTCTTGTTCATAGCCATGTAGAATGGAGCTGAACTGATTGGATACATGTAAGCTTTGTCTCCAGCCTTACTTGCTTGTACGATGTTTTCGTTGTTTACATCTTTGACGAATTCGTCTGTGAAGAGGTCGTTCAACTCAGCCAATTTACCATTTTTACCATATTGGATGATACGTCCTGGAGCGTCAAAAAGTACGTCTGGCGCTGTTCCTGCTTCGATGGCTGTTGTGATCTTTTCAGGTCCTGACTTGAAGTCGATGGTTTCCAATTTCACTTTTACATCTGGATTTGCTTTTTCAAAAGCTTCGATGATTGATTTTTCATAAGTTCCAACACCGTCACCAGTTTTTTCTTGTGTGAAGACTGGGAATGCCCACCAAGTGATTTCTGTTTTTCCGCTATCGCTACCAGAATTTGCAGCATCTTTGCTTCCACCAGAGTTACCACAAGCAGCAAGGCCAAGAATCGCAGCACCCGCAAGTACTGTACAAGCTAGTTTTCTAAATTTCATCTGTATTCTCCTAATTTATAAGCGTATCCATATTGGATAATGAGTTCTTTATATTTGTATACGTTTTCATTTCGTCCGACGCATCAACCACTCTCCTCTGTTTTGAGATTGTGTTATTTAAGACCGGCAACAAAGCGCTCCGTAATCTCTTTTGGTCTAGTAATCGCTCCACCGACAACGATGCCTCGCACCCCATATTCAAGGATTTGTTTGGCTTGTTCTGGTGTATGAATTTTCCCTTCAGCGATGACATCCACTCCTGCTTCACACAGTTTTTTGATCAGTTCAAAGTCTGGACCATCTACTTTTGGACTATAAGAAGTGTAACCTGATAGGGTTGTTCCAACAAAATCAATCCCTGCTTCGACTGCTGCTATTCCTTCTTCAAAAGTGCTAGTATCAGCCATTAAGAGTTGATGGGGATATTTTTCTTTGACTTGTCGGATAAAGTCTTGGATTTCCAAACCGTCGTAACGTTCACGTTTGGTGCAATCCAGAGCAATGACCTCAATGTCTAGTTCAGCCAGTTCATCCACTTCTTTCATCGTAGCTGTAATGAATGGCTCCTGTGGTGGATAGTCACGCTTGATAATCCCGATAATCGGGAGTTTCGTAACCTCCTTAATCTCCTTGATATCTCGAACACTGTTTGCTCGGATACCGACTGCTCCACCTTGCTCAGCCGCTTTGACTAGCAAGGGGATAACCCCTCCCGCTTCTGTATAAAGCGGTTCGTGAGGAAGTGCCTGGCAAGAGACAATGATTCCATCTTTGATCTGTTCAATCAAGGCTTCTTTGCTAATTTGTGGCATCAAACATTCGTAATGAATGTTGTCTTTATTCACGCCCAGGTCTACCAGCTGCTTCG
>URCN01000036.1:0-14978 GCA_900546335.1 uncultured Streptococcus sp. | reverse complement strand
CTTGTTGTGACATGATTTTTTCTTTCTAATTTAAACACCACGTTGGTTGTCGTAGAGGAGGGTATGAAGTTGAGGAAGGACGCGGACATTGCCCCAGCTATCATCAGTGGCGATGCGTTCCCAGAGTTCTTTGAGACGGTCCAGTTGGTCTTGGACAATATTGCCTGTAACCTTGGGCTCAGGATTTCCTGCTGATAAGAAGAGGACATCTGGTTGGTAGCGTTCTTGAATCCCTTTAGCAAAGGCCAAATCGGCATCGTCAAAGACAGGGATTTTAAAGGTGACCTTGTCTGGATCTAGTTGGGAAACGATAAAGTCCAAGGTCTCGAAGTTGACTTCCATCTTGGATGAAGGAGGTTTGGGGCTCAGAGTGACTTGGTCAATATCTTTTAACCAATTTTGCCAGCGAGAACCTTGAGTCTCAACGGCTAGAGTGACACCGCGTTCCTTGAGCTTGGTGACGAGTTGAGCCATGTTGGCTGCTAGGATAGCAGGATTTCCGCCAGATAGGGTTACATAGTCGTAGCTTCCTAGCTTATCTAAGGCAGCAATGACTTCGTCAGCGGTCATGCGAGTTGGTTTTTCAGAACCATCCCAAGTAAAGGCGGAGTCGCACCAGTCGCAGTGGTAGTCGCAACCAGCAGTGCGGACAAACATGGTTTTCTGCCCAATAGCACGGCCTTCACCTTGAAAGGTTGGGCCAAAAATTTCCAGAACTGGTAGTTTGAGGACACGTTCCCTAGTCATCTAACCACTCCCGTCTAAACTCCGCAAAGGCAGTCGGAGTTTCATAGAGGCGAACGTATTCCATACGGAGACCGCGTTCGTCGGGCAACTCTTGACTCATGGTTTGGAAAATCCAGTAAACCATGTTTTCAGCAGTCGTGTTCATATAAGGCAAGGTTTCATTGAGATAGCGATGATCCAAGTGGGGTTCTAAGTAGTTCTTGTAGATCGCTTTGATATCTCCAAAATCGTAGGTCATACCACGTTCATCTAAAAATCCACTGACAGCAACTTGCAGATGATAGGTGTGGCCATGCAGGGATTTGCATTTTCCCTCATAGTGAAAGAGGTGGTGGGCAGCGTCGAAGGTGAACTCTTTTGATACCAAGGTTCTGTGAGGATTGTAGACAAGAGACTCCCCAGTTTCCTGTTTGATTTCTTTGGGTGCAAAAAACATTAACCCTCTCCTTTCTGTGAGAGATAAACATCAAGGCCATGCTGACGCAGGTGGCAGGCTGGACAATCACCGCAGCCACTTCCGATAATCCCATTGTAGCAGGTCAAGGTCCTTTCACGAACGTAGTCAAATGCGTCGAGTTGGTCGGCTAATTCCCAAGTTTCAGACTTGTCTAGCCACATGAGAGGTGTTTGGATAACAAAGTCGTAATCCATGGCAAGGTTGAGAGTGACATTGAGAGATTTGACAAAGACATCCCGGCAGTCAGGGTAGCCAGAAAAATCTGTCTCGCAGACACCAGTAACGATATCTTGAATGCCTCGTTGCTTGGCAAGAACTGCTGCAAAGGATAGAAAGAGGTGGTTGCGGCCGTCAACAAAGGTATTGGGAACCTCTCCCTCTTTTTGCTCGATTTCCATATCAGAGGTCAGGGCATTTTCAGTGATTTGTCCCAGCAGAGACATATCTAAGATGTGATGACGAATGCCTTGTTCCTTAGCGATTTCTCTAGCAACTTGAATTTCGAGATGATGGCGTTGGCCGTAGGAAAAGGTGACGGCTTCGACTGTTTCATAGTGTTCTTTAGCCCAAAAGAGGCAGGTTGTGGAATCTTGACCGCCACTAAAGACGACCAAGGCTGATTGACGTTTCATAGTACTCCTTCCAAAGTGGAAAATGTTCAGAGCACGCAAAAAGCTCCCTTGAGGGGAGCTAAAAAATACCAAGTAGAGGTTTTTTTTAGCGATGGCATGTCCCAAACATCGTAATATTCTATCTACAGTCTAGCATATTTTTTGAAAAATGGCAAAGGGCAAGAAAAAAGAGACCAAATGAAGCACTTGGTCTCTCGTGTGATTAGCTCAATTCAGCAACGATGGCCTTGATTTGTTCTGCAGTATGTACTCCAGCAACTTGTTTTACCACTTGGCCGTCTTTTTTGAAGAGAAGAGTTGGGATAGACATGATTCCAAAGGCACGAGCTGTGTTTGGATTTTCATCAACGTCCATTTTAACGATTTTCAAAACATCTTCTGAAAGTTCTTCAGACAATTTATCCAAGATTGGACCTTGCATACGACATGGACCACACCAAGTTGCCCAGAAGTCTACCAAGACCAAACCGTCTTTTGTTTCTTGTTCAAATGTTGCATCTGTAATTGCTTTTGCCATTGTATTTCTCCTTTTTTAGTTATATTGGCTTAAATCTTGTTTCATGAGATAGAAGAAGACATCTCCATAAGTCCCATGGTAGTCCAAATCATGACCATTGTATGTTAATTTTTGGACAGTATAGTAATCAGCAACGCCGATGAGGCAGGCATGTTGAGAACGTTCAAAGTCTTGGTAAGACTCGAAAGTCATGGTTCTCTCTTGCTTGCTGGCGTCTAGATAAGTAATTTCGATCATATAAAACTCCTTTGTTCGATCTTGACTTTATTGTACTCCTTGAAAAGAGGAATGTCAAGAAAAATGATTGCGCACGCAACTTTTTTAGAAAATCTGATTATGAAATGAAATCAAGACTTGTCTCCAGTCTTTCTTCGACAGCCTTTTGCAGGTAAGCTAGAGTTGTCTGTCCCTCGTCAGTCAGGCAGATAAAGCTAGCCCGTCTATCCTGATCGCAACACCGACGACTAAGCAAACCACAGTTTTTCTCTTCTAGGCGAGCCACCATTCGAGAAACAGCGCTTGGACTGAGATGAAGCTTATCAGGTAAATCAATCTGGCGTAGAGATTTTTCTTGGGCCAAATCCAGATAGTAGAGCAGGTAAAACTCTTTCAAGGTCAACCTTTGTTCACTCTGCTGGGCAATAGTTTCTTCCAACAAGGCTTCCATTTCCTTTTGACGGCGGTTGTAGTCAAACCACTTTTCCAAATAGGTCATTGCTTTCTCCTTTCTTTTCAAAGTAAAAATCACAAAGTCATTACTGATTATCTTTGTAACACAAGATGATTGCGCATGCAATGATTATACTACTTTTAACTAATCCTTGCAAGAAAGAAGAATTTCAATATTTCCTTGAAATTTTCTGAAAAAAGAGTAAACTGGTATGCAAGAAGTTTATTTCATGGAGTTTAGGATGAAATTATATGTTCAATTGATGATTCTCTTTGTGATTTCTCTAATCGGTGAGGGAATCTCCAGTTTCTTTCATTTGCCCATCCCAGGCAGTATTATCGGCTTGATTATTCTCTTTCTAGCCCTACAGTTCAAGTGGCTAAGGACCAGACATGTCAACATGGTCGGGAATTTCTTGCTGGCCAACATGACTATTCTCTTTTTGCCACCAGCAGTAGGTATCATGGAAAAGTTTGATGTGATTGCTCCTTATCTTTTGCCTATCGTCTTGATTGTCTTTTTTGCGGCTGTCATCAACATTATTCTTATTGCCCTAGTGGTTCAGTTTATCAAGAGACGATTTGAGGGAGATTATGAGAAAGGAGATGCCAAATGAGTGAATTTGTATCCAATCCTCTGTTTGGGATTGCATTATCTATCCTAGCTTATCTAGTGGGGATGTTGATTTACAGACGTTTCCCCCATCCATTGACAACGCCCCTGCTTTTGTCAGCCATTTTTATCATTATTTTCCTTAAGGCGACGGGTATTTCTTATCAAGATTATTACCAAGGTGGGGTTTATCTGAACAACTTGATTGTCCCATCGACCGTGGCTCTAGGGATTCCGCTTTATAAGAGTTTTCACCTGATGAAGCATCATGCTCGCAGTATTCTCTTTGGTAGTCTGTTAGCAGTAGTTGTCAATACTTGTTTCACTGCCATAGTAGCGAAAATATTTGGCATGGACTTTTTCCTAGCCATTTCTCTCTTTCCCAAGTCAGTGACAACCGCCATGGCAGTGGGGATCACAGAAAAATTGCAAGGTTTGACGACTGTGACCTTGGTCGTCGTAGTGGCGACTGGGATTTTGACCAGTGTTATCGGACCAACCCTTTTGAAGTGGTTGAAAATTGATGATCCAGTAGCAGTTGGTCTTTCCCTTGGTGGAACAGGTCATGCAGTCGGAACGGGAACAGCCTTTCGATACGGCTCGGTAGCAGGAGCCATGGGTGGCTTGGCTATCGGTGTCACCGGTATACTCTACGTATTTGTCAGCCCCATCGTAGCCAGTTTGATATTGAGTTAAAAAGCAAGGAAGCAGACTTCCTTGCTTTTTCCAATTTTACTTTGTAGAGATTTATTTTTCTTTGCTTAAATGAATGACTTGATCGTAGCGTTTTAAGTCTTCTTCTGTATAGTGGTGAATGACTTCAATTACCGTCTGAGGTAGCGAGAAGAGG
This sequence comes from uncultured Streptococcus sp., assembly GCA_900546335.1. Lineage (GTDB taxonomy): Bacteria > Bacillota > Bacilli > Lactobacillales > Streptococcaceae > Streptococcus. The sequence goes on along the minus strand of URCN01000036.1, from coordinate 10,493 downwards.
AGGTCGCTAATCTTTTTGCTATTCTCTAAGTCAAGATTGGCCTTAATCTCATCAGCCAAGATGAGTTGGCTGTCGTGATAGAGCGCGCGAGCGATTTCGAGTCGTTGTTTTTCGCCACCGGATAGACTTTCATTGCTGAGAGTTCGATTTTTCAAATGTTCTAAACCAGTTGTCTTGAGGATATGATTCAGCCTTTCTCGTTTTTTAGGCATTCCTAGAAGGATATTGTCTTCCAGAGATAAAGTGTCAAAGTAATGGCTATCTTGGAGGATATAGGAGCTAACGCTGGTGATTTCTTGGCGTGAAAGGCTTTTGCCAGCAAATGCAATCCATCCACTGGTCGGAGACACCTCGCCATGAATGGTATTGAGTAAGGTCGTTTTTCCAGAGCCACTTTCCCCGATAATGGCTATTTTTTCTCCTTGCTTGATGTACATGGAAAGAGGGGATAAAAGAACCTGTCCTTCTTTTACTAGAGAGATATTCTCTAGTTGGATGGGATAAATGTTTTGGAAGGTGCTAGCAGAAATAGGACTAGAATTTGTCAAAAGTACTTGGTACTTTTCACAGAGGTATTGTGTCGCCTTGCGAGTATTTGTAAAGTAGGCTAATTCTTGGAACTGATAGCCAATATTGTGAGAAACGAGATAAATGGCTACAAAACTGGCTGCGTTTAAATAACCATAATAGGTCATGAAACCACCGATGACGATAGGGGAAACGGAGCAAAAGGCATCGATGCTATTGATAAAGAGACTGTTTAGGGTACGTTGTTTCTCATATCTTATTTCCGCATCCAGACTAGCATGTAACTGATTTTGATAGCGGGCAAAAAAGAAGTCCTGTCCCTGATAATGACGAATCTGCTGGTTTCCTCTAATAAAGTTTGTGAGGCTAGTTAGGTAGCTCTGATTCATTTTTGATCGCTTTTCAGAAAGTGAGTCCAGGCGTTTTGACCCGATGGCACTGCAGAGGACGGGAAAGGAGTAGAAGAGAATAAAAATCAAGCCCAGGTAAAAATTAGTCCACAGAGCATAGAGGATGGAGACGGTTGTGAAACCAAGAGAAGAAATAATGATAACGGTCGGTTCAATATAGCTTTTTTCTAACTGGCTGACGTCGTTTTCTAAATCAGACAAAATATCCTTTTCAGCAATATCATAACTGCTGAGGAATCGCTTGAAAATAGCGCTTTTAATTCCATATTTGAAATCAGTAATCAAACGAGCGTAGTAATAGCGTTTTCCAGCTAGCCCCAGTAAGAGAATGAGGTTTCCAAGAATCCCCAAAATCAAAACTTTCCAAAGAAGTTCCAGTTCTTGATTGGTAAAACTAGCAACGATACTCTGAATGAGCGCTGGCGTAATAATCGCTTCCAGCCATGTGATTGCAATCGAAAAGAAGTAAAGTGTTAAGTGTTTCTTTGTGACATAGGTTCTTAGCATAAAGAGTAGACCTCCTAATCAATATACAGTAATCAGTCTTAAAGTTATTATACTCCTTTTTATCCACATTTTCATACAAAATATCTAAAAGAAAAGATCTAGCGATTCAGAGTCGCTAGACCTTTAACTTATTGCAAGTTAACCTTGTTTTTCAAGATGTAGTAGGTTCCGAGGTAATAGATCGTCGCTAGAACGAGATCACGAAGGATTTCTACTCCAATCATCGTATGAAAGTCGTTTTCGATTCGTAAGAAGAAGGTGATATAACCAATAACGATGGCAATGACGATATAGGCTAGAATCCCCATAGCTGTTCGATACTCATTAAAGAGTTGACCGATTGAGATTGCGAGGTAGATGGACAAGATCCATGTAATCGAACCGACAAGTAGTGAAACCACATAAAGTCCACCGTAACTGAGGTAAGGGGAAATGAAGTTATAGAAGGCAGTGAAGTCTTTTTCTATTGGTGTTAAGAAGATGATGATCAATATACTCAAGATAAAGACGATATAGCTTAAGATGGACCAGACAAGGCCGCCTAAAAGTTTTGCGGTGATGATTTGGTGCTCAGAGACAGGCAAAGTCAAGGTCAAGTAACCTTGGCGATCATAGACACTGCCCTTAAATCTTCGGATGATTAAAAAGATTGTTGCAATCCAAAGAGTGACGCTGAGTCCTCCAAATACCAAAATTAAAAATCCTAATAGGTAGGAGGGATCATTACCATAACTAGTGTAGTGCTGACTGATACCAGAAAAGGATATTCCAATAAAAACTGAAATTGCAAGTACAGCACCGTAGAGTGCAAGATACCATTTATTGATATTTTTAAATTCATAACGAACTAAATTCCAAAACATAATAATCTCCTTTGCTTAGGCTTTAAATTCCTGGCGGAAGAGCTGGTCAATTGATTCGCCTGACTCGTAACGAATATCATCGACATTTCCTTGGCGGACGACTTTTCCGTCTTTGAGGAAGATGATCTCATCCAATATTGGCTCAATATCTGAAATCAAGTGGGTTGAAATCAGCACCGTAGAGGTTGGTGAGTAGTTGTTAATGATGGTATTGAGGATATAGTCACGGGCAGCTGGATCCACGCCTCCGATCGGTTCGTCGAGAACGTAGAGGTGGGCTTCGCGGCTCATAACCAGGATGAGTTGAACTTTTTCCTTGTTCCCTTTTGATAGTTTCTTGAGGCGACTGTTCTCATCAATGCCAAGATCAGCTAACAGGTGTTGGGCTCTTTCGAGATTAAAATCCTGATAGAAGGTTTTAAAATAGGTTAGAGCATCCTTGACCTTCATCTCTTCATTGAGATAAGTCGTGTCAGGCAGATAGGAGACAATAGCCTTTGTAGCAGGACTTGGATCTAATCCGTTAATGAGAACACGTCCTTTATCGGGCTGAAGGAGGCCATTGATCAGTTTGATTAAGGTTGTTTTTCCAGATCCATTTGGGCCGAGGAGACCAACAATTTTGCCAGCCGAAATCTCAAGTGAGATATTTTCAAGAGCAATAGTGCCTCCATAAGATTTTGATACATTCTCAAGTGCTAATAATGTCATAGTCTTAAACTCCTTTGATATAATCACTTAATACATTTGGCAGTTCTTCTTTTTTGTAGCCAAATTGAAGCATGCAAGAGACGAATTGTTGCAGTTGCTCCTCGGAAAGTTGTTTGCGGGACTGAACGATGAGGTCCAAGTCCTCGGTGACAAAACGACCAGTTGTCCGCTTGCTGTATACAAATCCTTCACGTTCGAGGTCAGACAAGGCGCGCTGGATAGTATTGGGATTGACACCAGCCTGGCTCGCCAGTTCTCTCACGGTTGGGAGCTGTTGGTTGGGTTCCAGTTCATGGGAAACAATCTGTAGTTTGATTTTTTCCATAATCTGTAAATAAATTGGTTTTGTATTATCAAATGACCAGGACATCATAGTCTCCTTTCTTTGTCTTTGTTGTTCTAATCAAATAATACAATAAAACAAAAAACTTGTCAAGTAAAAATAAGAATTGTTTTGGGAATTGCTCAAAAAATGGTATAATGAAAAGAAAACGACAAGGAGGGAAATGCATGCGTTGTCCAAAATGTGGGGCTACCAAGTCTAGTGTTGTTGATAGTCGACAAGCCGAAGAAGGAAATACCATCCGTCGAAGACGTGAGTGCGACGAGTGTCAGCATCGTTTTACAACCTATGAACGAGTAGAAGAAAGAACGCTGGTTGTCGTCAAAAAAGACGGTACGCGAGAACAGTTCTCGAGAGATAAAATCTTTAATGGGATTATTCGCTCAGCACAGAAACGTCCTGTTTCGAGTGATGAAATCGGCATGGTGGTCAATCGCATCGAGCAAAAACTCCGTAGTCGCAGTGAGAATGAGATCCAAAGTGAATATATTGGGTCTTTAGTCATGGAAGAATTGGCAGAGCTTGATGAGATTACCTATGTTCGTTTTGCCAGTGTATACCGTAGCTTTAAGGATGTGAGTGAGTTGGAGAGTCTGCTCCAGCAGATCACCCAGTCCTCAAAAAAGAAAAAGGAAAAATAGATGAAACCAAATGACCGTTTTTCTTTTCTAAAGAATAATCGGGTGTCGCAAGATACCTCTTCTCTGGTACAGTGCTACCTCCCGATTATCGGTCAGGAGGCACTGAGCCTCTATCTATATGCTATTACTTTCTGGGATGGTGGACAAAAGGAGCACCTCTTTTCCCATATCCTCAACCACTTAAACTTTGGCATGCCGACCTTGCTCCAATCCCTCAAAATCTTATCTGCTTTGGATTTGTTGACCCTTTATCAAAAGGGGGAAACCTATGAATTGCAGCTTCAGTCTCCCCTCTCCAGTCAGGATTTTCTAAGTCATTCAGTCTATAGAAGATTATTGGAGAAAAAGATTGGGGATACAGCTGTTTCTGCTATGAAGCAAGCTCCAAGTGAGGGAGAAGCACTCTCTGTTTCTTTGAGCCAAGTCTTTCCAACCCTGACTGAAGAAGTGACCCCAAGCGAGTCTAAGAGCAAGTTAAAAAACGATTTTGATTTGGAACATTTCCAGCGTCTGATGGCTCGAGATGGCTTGCGTTTTGAAGACGAGCAAACGGATGTTTTGGAATTATTCGCCATCGCAGATGAAAAAAAATGGACCTGGTTTGAAACTTATCAATTAGCCAAGGCGACAGCGCTGGCTCAGGTTATTTCAGTCAAACGCATGCGTGAAAAGCTTGCGCAAAAGCAGGTTCCTTCTGACTTTAGCCCCAAAGAAATGACCATTATCAGGGAAGCCAAAAATAAAACTCCCCTGCAATTTTTAGCGGAAATCAAGCAGACTCGTAAGGGGAATATCACCCAGAGTGAGCGAGAACTCCTTCGCCAGATGGCGTCTTTAGGCTTGTTGGACGAAGTCATCAATATCGTCTTGCTTCTAACCTTTAACAAGGTTGATTCGGCAAATGTCAATGAGAAATATGCCATGAAGGTCGCCAATGACTATGCTTATCAAAAAATTCGAACAGCAGAAGAAGCTGTGCTTCGGATTCGAGAACGTCAGCAAAAAGGCCAGGAAGACCAGAAATCGAAAACTAGCTCGACTAAGACAAATGTTCCCAAGTGGAGTAATCCAGAATACAAGAATCAAACCAGTGAGGAGACTCGTCTGGAACTAGAACGCAAAAAACAAGAAATGTTAGCCCGATTAGAAGAAGGAGGAGACTAAATGGAAAGTGTTGGTGACGTTATCAAACGTCAGACAAGTCGTTTTCAGTATCAGGACCTAGTCCAGCAGATCATGAAGGACCCAGATGTAGCGGCTTTTATCCAGAAAGAATCCCTCAGCCCAGAGGAGTTAAATCGAAGCATCTCCAAGTTCAACCAATATATCACAGAACGGGATAAGTTTCTTCGTGGGGATGCGGACTATATAGCGCGTGGCTACAAGCCCATCTTGGTCATGAATCACGGTTATGCGGATGTGTCTTATGAAGAAACACCAGAACTAATCGCGGCTGAAAAAGAGGCTGCAATTAAGAATCGTCTCAAGTTGATTAATCTACCAGCCAGTCTCAAGAAAGCGAAATTAGCTCAGATTGACCTGGATGATCTAGGACGTTTACCGATTTTTGAGAGACTCTATTCCTTTGTTGACCTTTACCCAAGCATCCGAAAAGGCCTCTATCTTTACGGAGATTTTGGTGTTGGTAAGAGTTTCATGATGGCAGCCTTAGCTCACGACCTATCTGAAAAACGTGGGGCATCAACGACGATTCTCCATTATCCAAGTTTTGTCATTGATGTGAAAAATGCCATCGGTGAAGGTTCTGTGAAGACCTTGGTGGATGACATCAAGTTAGCAGAAGTCCTGGTCTTGGATGATATTGGTGCAGAGCAGTCAACACCTTGGGTACGTGATGAGATTCTCCAAGTTATTCTCCAGTACCGCATGCAGGAAGATTTGCCGACCTTCTTTACTTCCAACTTTAATTTCCAAGATTTGGAAAAACATTTTGCCAAAGGAAAGAATGGAAATGACGAGACTTGGGAAGCTAGACGGGTCATGGAACGAATCCGTTATTTAGCAGAGGAAACGAGACTAGAAGGAGAAAATCGCCGATGACAGAAACCATTAAACTGATGAAAGCTCATACTTCAGTTCGTCGCTTTAAGGAGCAAGAGATTCCTCAGGCAGACTTGGAAGAGATTTTGACTGCTGGACAAATGGCGTCGTCTTGGAAAAATTTCCAATCCTACTCTGTGATTCTTGTGCGCAGTCAAGAGAAGAAAGATGCTCTTTATGAACTGGTTCCCCAGGAAGCCATTCGCCAGTCAGCAGCCTTTTTGCTCTTTGTTGGTGACTTGAATCGAGCTGAAAAGGGAGCAAGCCTTCATACGGACACTTTTCAACCTCAAGGAGTGGAAGGTCTCCTTATCACGTCTGTGGACGCTGCGCTTGCTGGTCAAAATACCTTGCTTGCAGCTGAGAGTCTGGGATATGGTGGTGTGATTATCGGTTTGGTCCGTTACAAGTCAGAAGAAGTAGCAGAGCTTTTTAACCTGCCTAACTATACCTATCCCGTTTTTGGGATTGCCCTCGGTTTGCCAAATCAACAACATGATGTCAAACCAAGACTGCCTTTGAACCAAGTGGTATTTGAAGAAGAATACCAAGAACAGCCAGTTGAAGCGATTTTGGACTATGACCAAGTACAGGCAGACTATGCTGGCGCGCGTGCGACAACCTCTTGGAGTCAGCGTTTGGCAGAGCAGTTTGGTCAAGCCGAACCTAGTTCAACTCGGAAGAATCTAGAACAGAAAAAGTTATTGTAGAAAGTGAGAAAACATGGCCTTACCAACTGTTGCCATTGTAGGACGTCCCAATGTTGGGAAATCGACCCTATTTAACCGAATCGCTGGTGAGCGAATCTCAATCGTAGAAGATGTCGAGGGTGTGACACGTGACCGTATCTATGCAACGGGTGAGTGGCTTAACCGTTCTTTCAGTATGATTGATACTGGAGGGATTGACGACGTCGATGCTCCCTTCATGGAGCAAATCAAACACCAGGCAGAAATTGCTATGGAAGAAGCTGATGTCATCGTTTTTGTGGTGTCTGGGAAAGAAGGGATTACAGATGCAGATGAGTACGTGGCTCGCAAACTCTATAAAACCCATAAACCAGTTATCCTTGCCGTTAACAAGGTTGACAACCCTGAAATGCGAAATGATATTTTTGATTTCTATGCGCTAGGATTGGGCGAACCGTTGCCAATTTCGTCTGTCCATGGAATTGGTACGGGTGATGTACTGGATGCCATTGTGGAAAATCTACCGCATGAAGTCGAAGAAGAAAATCCAGATGTCATTAAATTTAGCTTGATTGGCCGTCCTAACGTTGGAAAATCCAGTTTGATCAACGCCATTTTGGGAGAAGACCGTGTGATTGCCAGTCCAGTAGCTGGGACAACGCGCGATGCCATTGATACCCATTTTACAGATACAGATGGTCAAGAGTTTACCATGATTGATACAGCTGGTATGCGTAAGTCTGGTAAAGTTTATGAAAATACGGAGAAATATTCTGTCATGCGTGCCATGCGTGCCATTGACCGCTCTGACGTGGTCTTGATGGTCCTCAATGCCGAAGAAGGTATCCGTGAATACGACAAGCGTATCGCAGGTTTTGCCCACGAAGCCGGTAAAGGAATGATCATCGTGGTTAACAAGTGGGATACTCTTGAGAAAGACAACCATACCATGAAGAACTGGGAAGAAGACATCCGTGAGCAGTTCCAATATCTGCCTTACGCACCGATTGTCTTTGTTTCAGCTTTGACCAAGCAACGTCTCCACAAATTGCCTGAGATGATTAAGCAAATCAGTGAAAGCCAAAACACCCGTATCCCATCAGCTGTCTTGAATGATGTGATTATGGATGCCATTGCCATCAATCCAACACCGACAGACAAAGGAAAACGCCTCAAAATCTTCTACGCGACTCAAGTGGCAACCAAGCCACCAACCTTTGTCATCTTTGTTAATGAAGAAGAACTCATGCACTTCTCTTACTTGCGTTTCTTGGAAAATCAAATCCGCAAGGCCTTTGTCTTTGAAGGAACCCCGATTCATTTGATCGCAAGAAAACGCAAGTAAGCCTTGCTTATTTTTCAATAAGAATAACTGAAAAGAAGACTGGTCTGTCTTCTTTTTTCTATAAAATAGGTGAAAAACTCCTGTCAAATCGAAGGAAAAATCTGTCATCAAAATTCAATCATTTTCCCGGCTTTTGTAACCTATTTGTAATGAAATTGCACTTTCTTTGTAAAAATCAAAATGCTATAATTCCTTAAATCAATTTTCCTTTATCAGGGAGGTTATTATGAAAAAAAGCAGATTATTTAAACATAGTTTGTTGGTTCGCTTGCTTGGATTGCTGATGGTCTTTCTCTTCTTGTCAGCATTCACAGCACCTGAAAAACCTGAGTACGGAATCTATGACCCGGATCACTATCTAACGGATGAAACTATAAGTCAGATTCGGGAATTGAATAATGCAAATAGTAAAAAATCAGAAAAATTTCAGATGGGTGTTTACGTTGTGAAAAGCCTAAATGGAGAAACAATCGAGACTGTAGCCAATGAAACAGCTAGAGCTTGGAAGATTGGCTACTCGGGAGACAACAACGGCGCCTTGATTGTGGTAGCTGTTGAGGATAGAAAATCACGGATTGAAACCAGTAATAATGTGGCCAGTAAGATCACTGACTATCAGACTCACAGGTTCTTGACAACAGCACGTCCTTACTTTAAAAATGGTGACTATAACAAGGGTGTTCTCTCAATAGTCAATAATCTCAACTACATGTTCTATAGTGGATCGAGTACGACTGCTTCAAGTTCTAAAAGTAGTTACGACTATACTACCAACTCTAGTCGCTTAAGGGAACTGGAAAGGTATGCTGGTGAGAGGAGTTCTTCACGACGTCATCGAAAAAGCAGTTCGAGTGACGGAGTTATCGGATTTGGAATTCTCATTTACTTCATCGTGATGATTATAGGATTTATATCTGGAGGTCGTGGTGGCGGTTCACGTGGAGATGATTCTGGCGGTGGCTGGTGGGGCGGTGACTCATCAGATTCAGGATCCTCTTGGTCTGACTCGGGCTCCGATTCATCTGGAGGCTGGGACGGCGGTGGCTTTGATGGCGGTGGTTCATCTGATGACTGGTGAGTGATCATATATAGCTCAAACCGATTTTTCCATGTAGTAAGGTGACTCCTTTGCAAGAGTTCACTCCTTAATTAAAAATAAAAACAAAGTTTGGGAAATTGATTTAAAATCTGAGTATTTTCTCAGAAAAGTTGATAAAAGAAAGTGTTAAGGTTTTGATATGAAACAAAATAAAGTAATTCTCTCAATAGTGGCGATTTTCTTTGGACTACTAGTTCTGGGAAGTTGTTCCGCAGTGACGACCTATAACGGTCTGGTTGGTGAACAGACTAAAGTGGAGCAGGCTCAGGCCGATGTCTCGACAGCCCTCCAACGTCGTTCGGACTTGATTGGTAACTTGGTGGAGTCCGTTAAAGGACAAATGAATCATGAAACCGAAGTCTTTACCAAGATTGCGGATGCTAGAGCTAAAATCGGTAGTAGCTCAGTAACTTCGGAAGAAAACCAAAAGGCTCAGGGAGAGTTGAGCTCTGCTCTTTCCCGCTTGATTTCCTTGACGGAGAATTATCCAGAACTCAAGAGCAATCAAAATGTTGAGCAACTAATGGTCGAACTTTCAGGCAGTGAAAATCGTATTTTTGTAGCACGCAAGGACTATAATAAGGTTGCAGCTGAGTACAATCAAAAGTTGAGAAGTTTTCCAACCGTGCTTTTTGCGAATATGATGAACTTTAAAGAAGCTGAAACCTTTAAAGAAACAGAAGAAGCCAAGACAGTTCCTAAGGTCGATTTTGGAACCTCTTCATCCAGTCAATAAAGTGAATCAGCCTATGAATAAAAGAGTTTCTCTAGTATGACTAGTGATTTTAAACTCAAACCTGGAAAACCTTTTCCAGGTTTTTTTGGTATAATAAAAGGAAAGAGACAGTGACTCAAATGGAGGTTTGCTATGGAGAAAACAAAAGCCTTTCTTGAAGGGCACTACAAGAGATATATCCTTACGATTTGTCTTCTCTGGTTCCTCATGTTTTTTCTTCCTTGGGATTGGCAAATAGGAGGAGTTTCAGTATATTATTTCGTTATGAGAAAACTCTTTGTGGTTTTTGGTGTTTTATCTATCTTATACTCCGTGCTGATTAAAAAATTCAGTCTTCTCATCTTTGGAATTATCTTTTGCTTGGCCTTCTGGATCAATCTCTTTTGGTATTTTGGAATATTGCCTGTGTTCTTGGGAAATTAAACATTAACAAATGAAGGACTAGACTAGCTTCTAGTCCTTTTTTCTTCCTTATTAAAATAGTTGGAGATATAAAAATAATTTTGTTGACAGCTGTCTGTATGATATAATAAGTCCCGTAAAAAGAAGATTAAGGGATT